>NZ_DCSO01000035.1:7508-9754 GCF_002325665.1 Methylophaga sp. UBA1464 | reverse complement strand
GCGTTTATCACTGCTGAGCATTTGTTGAATTTCAGTCTTATTCCGCCATTGAAACCATTCCAGCAGTTCGGCGGCTTCGATTGACAATGAAATCGCAATATCTTTGGGGTTATGAAACTGCTCCCAGTCCCGTTCACGACGAAATTCAATCAGTTGCTTCAATAGTTCTTCATTAATCATCTGCAAGAAACCTGTTTACCTGTTGTATAAATGCATCGGGTTTTTCAGCATGAACCCAATGCCCAGCGCCATCGATGACTACATATTCTGCCTGTGGATATAAAGATTTAATCTGCAGCCAATCATCGTCGGTTACATAATCAGACTTACTGCCACTGAGAAATAAAGCAGGTAACTCTATTGAATTTTCAGGGCTCACGCTTTGCAACAATCCGGGGTAGTTACAAAACAGTCCCTGTAAATTGATACGCCAGCTCAAGCCATTGTCGCCCTTTTGTAAATTCAATAACAGGAACTGCCGGACTTGCGGATCTGGCAAAGCTTCAGCCAATGCGTCACTAACTTGGGAGCGGGTGGAAAATTTTGATAGATCCTGTGCTAACAGAGCTTTGAAAATCTGACTGTGCTCATCAGCATACTGACGTGGAGCAATATCTACGATAATCAATTTACGTAATCGATCTGTAAAATTTTGCGAAAATTGCATCGCCGTTTTACCACCAAGCGAATGCCCCAGCAGATCGATTACTGATAAACCCAAGTGATCCAGTAGATTCAGCAAATCCTCGGCCATTAAATCAAACGTTTGCTGAGAGTGATGGAATGATCGGCCATGATTACGCAGATCCACACTAATCACCTGTCGCTCGGATGATAGCGCTTTGGCTATGCTGCGCCAGTTATCTGCCGAACCGAATAAACCATGCAGAATGACCAACGGTTCACCATGACCAATAGATTGAAAGTGTAATCTCATAATGACTTACGTTAACACGTTATAATGCTGCGTTAATAATTTTGGAGAAAGCGAAAATGGACGAGGCGATATTAATGATTCTGGTCAAACAATATGCAGATCGATTTGGCATCACCTTCAGCTCCAAACATTTGGATGATGAAGATAAAAAACAGAAATTAGTGAGTTTAATGCAGGAATCACTTGCCGGAAAACGCGGGCCAGTAACGGATGCAGATTTAAATTAAAAAACACCCTTGGCAGTACGCCAAGGGTGCTATTTATTTAGCATCAAATTTTTTCGAACACCAGACAGGCATTGGTACCACCAAAGCCAAAGCTATTCGACATTACAGCTTGAATGCCTGAATTATCTTTGCGCTCGAGCACAATGGGCATGCCCTTCGCCTGCTCGTCCAGATTATCAATATTGGCTGAAGCAGCAACAAAATCATTTTCCAGCATCAGTAAACTGTAGATAGCTTCCTGTACACCAGCGGCTCCTAAAGAATGTCCTGATAACGATTTGGTTGAACCTACCAGTGGGATTTGGGTTTCGGCAAAAACCTGCTTGATAGCGCCTAATTCGGCCAAATCACCAACTGGTGTGCTGGTGCCATGTGCATTAATGTAGTCAACTTGGCTGTTACGCATGGTTGACATCGCCATTTGCATGCAACGTTGCGCACCTTCTCCAGAGGGTGCCACCATGTCATAACCATCTGATGTGGCGGCATAACCGGTCAATTCAGCATAAATTTTTGCACCACGTGATTTGGCATGTTCATATTCTTCCAGGACTAATACACCGCCACCGCCGGCAATAACAAAGCCATCTCGATCAGCATCATAGGCACGTGACGCTTTTTCTGGTGTCTCATTGTATTTGGTTGATAATGCACCCATCGCATCAAACAACGAACTCATGGTCCAATGTTCTTCTTCAGCGCCGCCAGCAAAAACAATATCCTGTTTCCCCAACTGGATTTGTTCCATTGCATTTCCGATACAATGGGCGCTGGTTGCACATGCGGAAGACATTGAATAGTTAATGCCCTTAATTTTAAACGGGGTTGCCAGGCAGGCAGACGTCGTACTTCCCATGACCTGGGTAACACGATAGGGCCCTACGCGTTTCAAACCTTTTTCACGCAAGATATCCGCGGCTTCAACCTGATTGGATGACGATGCACCGCCGGATCCCATCACCAGCCCTGTTTTAGGATTCGACACATCACTTTCAGTTAAACCAGCATCCTGAATCGCGTTCTTCATGGCGATATAGGCGTATGCCGCCGCATCTCCCATAAATCGCAGAACTTTGCGATCA
>NZ_DCSO01000035.1:4113-7367 GCF_002325665.1 Methylophaga sp. UBA1464 | reverse complement strand
TTATCAAAAAAACCCGCCACATGGCTTCGAAATCCCATATCAGCGTACTGTTGTTTAAAGCGGATACCAGAACGGCCGGCTCGAAGTGATTCAGTGACGGTGGCGAGATCGACCCCCAGACAAGAGGTAATCCCCATACCAGTAACAACTACACGTCTCATTGTCATGTCCTAAAAGTTGTCAGTTGAAGTAAACAGACCAACTCGTAAATCTTTGGCGAAGTAGATATCGCGACCATCCACCGATACTGTGCCATCAGCAATAGCAAGTACCAGCTTTCGTGAAATTACTCGTTTCAAATCAATACGGTAAGTCACTTTTTTTGCGGTAGGCAAAACTTGTCCGGTAAATTTCACTTCACCAGAGCCCAACGCTCTTCCTCTACCGGGATTTCCATCCCATGCCAGAAAAAAGCCAAGTAATTGCCACATGGCATCCAAGCCCAGGCAACCTGGCATGACTGGATCACCTGGAAAATGGCACTTGAAAAACCATAAATCCGGATGGATATCCAGTTCAGCAATGATTTCACCTTTTCCATAGGCACCACCATCATTGGAAATATGACTGATGCGATCCATCATCAGCATATTAGGGACGGGCAGTTGGGCATTGCCCGGGCCAAACATTTCTCCGTGGCCGCACTGCAAAAGTTCCTCGAAGGAAAAAGATGATTGCTTACTCATGAATTTCTAAAATAACCCTACAATTTAAGCACGACATAATAGCATGATAGTTTGATTGCAGAAAAAGTTGCAGCTATCAACGTACAGGTTCTAAAAAAAAGCCATACCCAGCAGGCATGGCTTATCGATATTCAGTTATACAATGATTAATTACGGTTATCAGCAACTGTTGTAGCCGCAGCAGGGGCGATGACCTCCAGACTTTCCAACAACAAACCGGCACTGTTAAGTACCCGGTACATGGTGAAAAGTTCATCGTACTGTGCGTTTGTCAGTGAAGTTCGGGCTCTGAACAATTCATTTTCAGAATCCAGCAGATCCAGTAATGTGCGCTGACCAATATTAAACTGTTGCTGGTAAGCATCACGGGTTTTTTCTGCTGACTCTGCATACTGCTGGAAGTAAGACATTTGTCTGCGAACAGTTTCCAGTGCATTCCATGATAAACGAACGCTCTGCTCTACCTGTCGATGCGTATTATTGCGAATTTCAGCTGCCTGGTTAATCAGAAATGCCGTTTCTTCCCGTCTTGCTTTATCTCTACCGCCATTGAGCAGGTTATAACGTAACCGAAACATGGCAGTAACATCTTTATCTGTTCCCCGAACCCCATCAATGTCATGATCAGAACGCGTACCTAATTCGAAATCAACGCGCGGTAAAAACGCGGCTCGAGTGACATCGTGTTGTGCATTTGCTGAAGCAACATCCGCTTGAGCAGAGCGCAGGGTTGGATGGTTTTGAATTGCTATATTAACCGCTTCATCCACCGTCAATGGCATAGATGGTTCAGGCGATGGAGGTTGTGATAATGAGCTGGGGGCTGCACCGATGACCCGCAAATAATTTGTTTCGGCATCCCGCAAATTGCTTTGCTCGGCCATCAGATTAGTCTCCGCCAAAGCCAATCGACCTAAACTCTGATCCATATCTGCTCTGCGTCCCACACCACGCTCGCTACGCAGCGTAATCTGGTCATGGGTACGTTGGTGAGACTCAAGATTGGTTTGTGCTAGTTCCACCAGCTTTTGACGGCGTAATACATTAAGATAGGCTTCGGTAGCCTCTAAAGCAGTATTCTCAGCGACACTGTATACTGAATGAGCTCGCGAATCAGTTCTGGCTTTTTGGCGCTCAACTTCGTTTTTTGTGAGGCTGCCATCATAAAGCATTTGCCGTAAATTCAGACTGGCTTCATCCCGATTTAAATGAACCTCACCATCTCCGCGGCTACGTGTAGCAGGGTTATCTGTTGATTCCCAACCAGTACCAATACCTAAATCAATAGTCGGAAAATAACCTGCTCTAGCCTGATCTATTTCTTTGGAAACAGCCTGACGTTCACTTATGGCAGCCAAAACATCGGGGTTGGTTTTTAAAGTAGTATGAATTGCTTCCTGTAAAGTTTCAGCTTGCACTGAACTAAAGCACAACAATGATGGGATTAAAAAAAGCGCTTTGTTCATAATATCTTCCTAATTCAAAGCAGTAATCGGTATACTTTTTAAGGGTAATTTACCGCTGAGAACACCCTCAAAGCATCACCCAATCTTCCATTTCCTGCCGATTGTAGACAAAACCCCTCAACTACACAATGCAGGCTTAGCGGAGATCGCGAAATACAATCGCCAATGAAAGACGATCCGGTAAATTCATTTTCTGGAAAATAGTCGTCAGATGTGCTTTGACTGTTCTTTCTGTGATATTCATATTACGGGCGATCATTTTATTAGTCGCACCGTGACTAACCATTTTTGCTACTTCCAATTCCTTGGGGGATAGCGTTTTTGCTGCCCGGCGCTGCTGTTCACTCACTTCTGGAATATGACTTATTTCATCAATCAACCCTGAAATAACATGGCGTTCGACCCAGACTTCACCATTTGAAATCAATAGCAAAGCTTCCTGCAGTTTACTCATCGGTAGATTTTGATTGAAGTAACCACGCGCTCCCTGCTTCAGCGCTGCGATTTGTACGGGAATCGGACGAGGTGGACCAATCACCAAGATACGGCTATCCGGACATAATTTTTTGAGTTCACTAATAACCTGCGATGGATTATCGTCCAAAAGGAACTGATGGCAGAGTACCAACTCAGCTGTTTGATTTTTTAATGCATTGAGTAAACCTTTGATATCCTGGTATAGGCTGACATCGTAGATAGCGGGCAACGCATCGGTTATAACCCGCGCCACTTCCGTATCTGCTGTAGCCAGATAAAGACTTCTTTCAGTCTCTGTAATTACTGTCATGGTTCAACCTTAGTCTCAACGCTCTCTCAATGCTTCGTTTTTTGCCTTCAGTATGGGCTTTAATAGGTAATCAAGCACGGTTTTTTCCCCAGTAAGTATGTCAACAGTAACAGTCATTCCTGGAATTATCCCCAACTCACCCATACCACTTTTTATAAAATTTTGTTCCGTGCGTAAATAGATAAGATAAAAACTTTCATCTTCATCATTGGTAATGGTATCTGCACTAATCCGTTCAAGTTTTGCCTGTAAACCACCATAAATTGAAAAATCATAAGCCGTAAACTTTATTATCGCCTCCTGTCCCGGTCTTAA
>NZ_DCSO01000035.1:3753-3944 GCF_002325665.1 Methylophaga sp. UBA1464 | reverse complement strand
CCCGGTCTTAAAAAGGCAATGTCTGCTGGACGTATCTGAGCTTCTATCAGCAGATTATCTTCTAAAGGCACAATTTCCACCAGATCCATGCCCGGTTGAATAACTCCGCCAATCGTATTAATCATCAACCGCTTGATAGTGCCTTTCATCGGTGAACGAACATGTGTACGAGTAACCCGATCCGCCAGAGC
>NZ_DCSO01000035.1:3174-3531 GCF_002325665.1 Methylophaga sp. UBA1464 | reverse complement strand
TTGCAGCGCGTACTTCACTGAGTTCTCTGGCGGCTTCAGATTTAAACCGGGTATTTGCTTCATTGATTTTCTGCTGTACTTCATCCATTGAAGAACGAATTCGTGGGATAGCTAACCGGTTAGACTCCATTTCACCCTTGAGATCATTAACCGTTCGTCTGAGCCTGAGCAATTCCACTTCTGACATAACGCCTGCAGCAACCAGTGGCTCCGACATTTGCAATTCCTGATTGCTTAGCTCAAAACTGCGACTGAGCTGCTGTTGCCTCGCCTGCTTTTCTACCAGCTCCTGTCTGCGCTGCTCAGCCTGTCTTTTTAAGACATCAATCGTACTTTGTAATTGGAGTTGGCGGGATT
>NZ_DCSO01000035.1:0-3150 GCF_002325665.1 Methylophaga sp. UBA1464 | reverse complement strand
GGCGGGATTGATACAATGCACGCTCTTCTGCAGCCAGCGCTGGCTGAGCAATCGTTAATTCCTCAGGAAGTTCCAAGGCTTTTCCTTCACTTTCCGCATCCAATCTTGCTGTTCTTGCGACCAACTCCCAATAGGTTAACTGTGATTCACGGAAAGAAGATGAAAACCGCGTATCGTCTATTTTTAACAGGACATCACCTTTCTCTACCATTTGCCCTTCACTGACCAGTACTTCAGCGAGTATTCCGCCTTCAAGATTCTGTATCACCTGAACCTTGCTGGAGGGTACGACTTTGCCCTGTCCCCGAGTGACTTCATCAAGGGCTGCGACACTGGCCCACCACAAGGCAATACCGATAAACGCAGCAATCAATAATAATAAAATATGTCCTCCCCAGTGAGTTGAAGCCATCGTGGCCGCACTGATTTCAGACATAAAACTGACATCGTCATTATTTTTTTTAAACCAGGCCATCAATTTACCCTTTCGAAACCCGGATATGACCGCTCTTTAATGCAGCCAAAATTTGTTCCCGAGGTCCATCTGCTACTAGCTTGCCTTGATCCATTACCAAAACCCGGTCAACCAGACTTAATAAAGACGCACGATGCGTTACCAGAATCAGGGTTTTATCTTTGATAACTTCACTGAGTTTGGTTTTGAAACGCTCTTCACTACTGTTATCCATCGCATTGGTTGGCTCATCCAACACTAATACCGGTGGGTCCAGCAATAAAGCACGCGCCACAGCAATGCTCTGTCGCTGTCCTCCTGATAATCCTTCACCACGTTCACCGACCGGCATATCAAATCCTGATGGATGCCGGTTGATAAACTCCGTCACACCGGCAATATCCGCCGCCCGTAGAATAGCGGCATCATCAGCAAAAGGAGCACCCAGAGCAATATTGTCGCGTACACTTCCGTGAAACAGCATCACATCCTGAGGAACATAGCCCACAGACCGACGCAAATCGACAGGATCTATCTGGCGAAGATCTGTTTCATCCAGCAAAACAGCGCCTTCAGCAGGTTCATATAAGCCCAGAATTAATTTTTCTATTGAGCTTTTACCTGAACCAATTCGTCCAATTATCGCTACTTTTTCACCTGAGACGAGTTTGAAGGAAACATCACTTAACGCTTCTATAGCTTGTTCGGGATAGCGGAAACTCACCTGTTTAAATTCAATACCACCCTTAAACTTATCACGGTGTAAAAACTCTCGGCCATTTGGCCGTTCAACCGGCAGGCTCATCATGTTATTCAATGAAGCCAAAGCGGCTTTTGAATGATGAAATCGCGTCAAAATACCTGCGAGCTGCCCCATGGGTGCCAGGGCTCTGCCGGCCAATATAGTGCTGGCAATCAAGGCCCCCATACTGATTTCATTTTCGCTGATTTTATAAACCCCATAAACCACCACGGCAATCGTCGTCATTTGCTGGACAAAACTGGTTAAATTAACAGCCGCAGACGATAGTAATTTTGCCCGTTGGCTGTATTTGGATATGGAACCCGCAGTTTGCTCCCATTTGCGTTGTAGTGGCGTTTCCGCTCCCAGACTTTTTATCGTTTCAAGCCCGGTTAATGTTTCAATCAGTGTGGCACTTTTTTGCCCTGAATGACGAAATAGCTGTTTTATTGCCCGACCAAGAGGTATCTGAATGATCAAACTGATCAGTATGGTTAATGGAATTACCGCTAGAGGGATATAGGCCAAATCTCCGGCAATCATCCAGATAACGGCAATAAACAAAAAGGTAAATGGTAAATCGATCAATGTCGCCAGGGTTGCCGACGTAAAAAAGTCCCGAAATGACTCAAATTCCTGCATGCTGTTAGCAAAATTACCCACCGAATTGGGTCTGGCAGACATTTTGATGCCCAGCACTTTTTCGAAGATAGTAGCGGATAAAATGACATCGGCTTTTTTGCCCGCAACATCAATAAAATAGCCACGTAAAGTGCGGAGTAACAAGTCGAAGACAAAAACAATGGCCACACCAATTGCCAGCACCCACAAAGTCGCCAGAGCATGGTTTGGCACCACACGATCGTAGACATTCATGACAAATAATGGTGAAGCAATGGCAAACAAATTGACCAATATCGACGCCACAAACACTTCACTATAGATTGGCCAGTAACGGGTCAGTGTCCCCCAGAACCAATGCCTGGCACGCGGTATAGCCGAATTTTCACTTCGATTATCAAAATGCTGTACTGATCGAATGAAAATAGCATAACCCGAGTAATACGGTTGTAGTTCACTTAACTCTACAATCGCTTCACTATCGCCGTTTTCCGGATAAATTACCGTCGCCTGCTTATCTTTTAGCTTAAGCAAAATACAGGCATTGCCATCATTAAGTAACAGCACTGCCGGCAGAACCAGAGGAGAAATTTTACTTAACGGACGTTTAATGACTTTAGAAGATAACCCCGCCCGTTCAGCGGCTCTGGAAAACAGGTCTGGCGTAAGACGGTTATCCACAAGGGGAAGCCCTGCAACCAAGGAATCTGGACTGTGGGGCTTTCGTAAAAGTTTAGTGAGAACAGTCAGGCAAGCTAATAACGGATCATCGTGTGTCAAATAAGCCGCACCTGCATTCCATTGCCGATTTTGTACCTGTTCTTTAGTTGCTTTCTGTTCCATGTAATATGACGATGCCATCCAACTCAAAATGTGAGGAGTTCCACAGTTTTTTTCTTTACTGTAAACCTGTGACCGCTTAACCTTGCACAAGGTAGCATAATCAAGTAACAGCGGGAACAATAAGATGGTATATGTCGATCGCGATGAGAATGGTCAAATAATTGGAGTATTTAATTCTCCACAGAGCGATAACAGCCAATATATCTCGCCGCAGGCACCAGAATTACTTGAATTTCTTGGTCAATCCAACCGTCACGAAGATATACAAACCATCCTCACTGCTTCTGATATGGCGATGGTTCGGGTTATTGAAGACTTAGTGAATACACTTATAGATAAAGGGGTAATTTTATTTACTGAGTTACCCGAAGCGGCGCGCGACAAACTGGTTCAGCGCCAAAAGATTCGCCATCATCTTAATTCACTGGAAAATTTAATGAATGAAGATGATGGTTTGCTCTAGGGCTTGTTTATCTTTCATCTCCGCCTC
>NZ_DCSO01000048.1:50870-61661 GCF_002325665.1 Methylophaga sp. UBA1464 | reverse complement strand
CAGGGAGGCGCGCGCCGGCCTGTGTTGCTCGTCGTTTATTTAGAACGACTACAAAACCGCCGGGACAAGCAATGTTCCAGACATTGCTTTTGCATACACTCCATCCATGGAGATAAACGTTTTTGAGCGTCAGCCCCGAAGGGGTGAGATACACGGATGTATCTCACAAACGACATTCCCGCGCCTTGATTGGTGCATTTTCAGTCACAACAGAGGCGGCTATGAAAGATCAACAGACCCTAGCATAACGTAAAAATGGCAGGCAAAAAAAAAGCCCCGAACAATGTCGGGGCTTTTTGATGTTTAGCTTGTCTGCAGATTAACGGTTGCAGATGTACATAGTAACTTCAAAGCCAAAACGCATATCTGAGTATTCTGGTTTAGTCCACATGTCGATTTCTCCAAATTTATTAAGAAATAATTTCTTGTTACGGATTAAATAATACGCTTGAGGAAAACTATTTTTATCAGTAATTAGCTCAATGACACTCAGGATTTTCCTGAATCCTTAAACCGTCTTTCATCTGCATTAAGAATTTTAACTTCACGCTGTGGATAAGGAATTTCGATATTGTGTTCCTTTAAAGCATCCCAAATCATCAGTAACAGATCCGCACCGACTCGATTTTCCCCATCATCTATGCCTTCCATCCAGAACTCGATCAGGATATCGACCCCTGAGTCACCAAAGCCTGCAATTTCAGCATCAGGGCGTTCTTCAATTGGAATATCATCACCACTAATAACCCTTGGATGACTGGCCACGACTTCACGTAATAATTCAAATAGAAAGTGCAAATCAGTTTTGTAAGAGACCTGGAATTCAATATCGTAACGTTGCTTGATATTTTTGTGCGTCCAGTTGGTAAAACTGGTCGTTATAAACTGTTCATTAGGCACCATAATATCTTTGCCATCAAAGGTTTCCAGTGTGGTTGAACGCATATTGAGTTCGCGGATAATACCTTTACGTCCGTCTTCCATTTCGATGTAATCGCCAACACTTAAAGAACGTTCAAGTAGCAGAATAATGCCGGAGATAAAATTGGAAGCAATAGACTGTAAACCAAACCCCAACCCCACACCTAACGCACCACCGAATACTGCGAGAGCGGTGAGGTTAATACCCATAATCTGTAATAGCAGAATAAATACGATGAAAAACAGGGCAATTTGAAACAGTTTGGCAAATACCTCACGGGTACCAATATCCAAATCTTCCTGACTGCGGATAATTTGTTGTCCGGCATTGCTTGAAATACGGCCTAACCAGAACAAAATCGAGCCGAATATCAATACCCGGACAATCCCATAAGCGGAAATGTTGATATTGCCAACCTGAAACGACATGGATTCGAGATAAGCAATGACCGTGTCAAGCCAGCCAAACAGATGCAGAATTGCAATAGGTAAAATAACCCAAAGCGCCAGTTTCTTGAATAGGGCTTTATGTACGAGTCGATCGATCAGCTTATAGAGCATAAAAATGACTGCCCAGCTCATACAAACCTGAATTAACCAGCTTTGGCCGATCCATAAATGGCTGATATCAGCAGCAACTGAAAACGCCATGATCAACATTAACGGCAGGATCAAATCGCGGCTGCGATAAATGCTGTTACGAAATTTGAGTAAAGGACCTGACGCTGGAAGTTGTCTTAATAGCGGTGAGCGGTTTTTTAAAAAACTGGCAATGGAATATGCCAGCAGGCTGGCTAAAACAATCAACCCGATTTGGGAATAAAATTTCGGACTACTTGCCCAGTCCATGGCAATGCTCAGTGATTGAAAAAAGAGGGTTTCAATTTGCTGGATATCCATGACCATTCCGTATGATGTGCTAAAAGACTGCTAATGTAGGTGAGCACAAGCGTCGAATCAAGCGGGTCTGAATAGGACTTTTAAATACAATAGCTGATTTATGTGAAAAGCGGGAGGGATTTAGATGAATGTAACCTATGACATAACAGGTAAAACAGCCTTAGTGACAGGGGCTAACCGGGGTATTGGTAAAGCGATTGTCGAGGCTTTTATCCACGCAGGTGTCAGCAAAATTTATTTGGCCGTTCGTGATGTCGCATCAGCTGATGCATTATTAGCGCAATATCCCGAACAGCTTGTTGCCATTGCGGTAGATTTAGCAAAGCCAGAAACCATATTTGCTGCTGCCAAAAAAGCCAATGATGTTGATCTGGTCGTAAATAATGCAGGTATTTTGCTAATGGCAATGCCGTTAGATGATCGTGTGGTTGAAGCCTTACAAACGCAGATGGCAGTTAATGTAAACGGTTTGCTCTATATGGCTCAGGCCTTTGCGCCTGTATTGAAATCAAATGGTGGCGGGGCCTTTGTTCAGCTTAATTCAATTGCTTCATTAAGATCTTTCCCGGCCTTTTCAAGCTATGCAGCCTCTAAAGCCGCAGCTTATTCATTAACTCAGGCCTTACAGGAGCAGCTTGCTGAACAAGGCACCAGAGTAATGAGTGTGCATCCCGGGCCAATAGCAACCGATATGGCAAAAGAGGCTGGGTTTAATGATATTGCAGAAACTGCTGATACCGTTGCAAAAGCAATTATTGATGGCCTTAAAGCGGGGCAATTTCATGTGTTTCCAGATACTATGGCACAGGACATGTGGATGCAATATCAGAGTTTTGCCCGTAATGTTGTGGAAGCTGACAGTGTTGAATAACACCCAGATACAAAAAAGCCCCGGTTAAGGGGCTTTTCGTTTCACCGAGAGGTGAAAGACAAACTGTTATATCGTGTGCAATTAAGCAGGAACGATATTTTCAGCTTGTGGACCTTTTTGACCTTGAGTAACATCAAATGTTACACGTTGGCCTTCAGTCAATGTTTTGAAACCGTCACCTTGGATTTGACGGAAATGTGCGAAAACGTCAGGGCCGTTTTCTTGTTCGATAAAACCAAAGCCTTTAGCTTCGTTAAACCATTTAACTGTTCCAGTTGAAGACATAAATCATCCTATTTTTTGTAAATCTAAAAATGCCCATGCGGGCGGGTTTGCTGTAAGTGGAGCGGGTATTTTGAAAACAGGACGAGTACTCTTTGGATCTAACATTAAAGCGGAAACATCGAACTTGAAAACAAATATCTGTCGTACTTGCAAGCACAATCGACTATATAGAGATTATTTGTAAAGGTCAAAACATATTTTTGTAAAAAACGAAATAGTATGGGGCTTGAGTAAACACTGTTCTCGGCTTCAAGTCACAATGCTAATTCATTACTGGTACAGGTGTGCGCTTTTGTCGCCTTTGACGAAACCATGTCAGGCACGGTTTCTCGACGTAATAATGGATAAGTGTTGCCAGAAGAAAAGATACAACAACAGCCATTGTTACGCCTGTTAACCCTGATAAACCCATTGCGTAGCTCTGATCGATGATTCCATAACCAATGTTCTGGTGTATCAAATACAGCGAATATGACAGGCTACCTAACCAGAGGGTGATGGTGTTAACAATAAAATTCAAATAACCGCTTATGGCCATAACAAACACGCCATAGCACGCTAATACAAAAATATTGAACGGTGCAGGATAGGCAATCAGAGCATGACTCATTGCCAGCGCAAGAAAAAAAACGTCTATTGCAGGCAAACTGCCCGATTTATGCCAGTTGTACAATAAAATCCCACTGATAAACAAAGGTGCATACAAGACAAACAGTAATTCGTGAGTAATGAACAGCATTGTGTGAGATAAATTTTCCATATTCATCACAGCGAGATAACTGATTATGATCCAACCGAATAAAACGATGCGTAACAATTGCCAGCTTTTCAAGGTATAAAACAGTAACGCCATCCAGACATAAAATGTGACCTCAATCACCAGGCTCCAGTAGGCTCCATCTACATGGGCATGATTAAAATAACTGTGAAGCAGCGTGAAGTTCATCAGGGCTGAACTCAACGGAACAGTTCGATCAGGAGGGCCAAGTAGATGAACAGCCATGAAAGTCAGAATAATGCCAACCCATAAAGCGGGTAATAATCGAAAAGCGCGGGCTAAACCAAATTTGCCTGCATGTTGTGTTCTCTCCAGAGTCATGAAAATGACAAAACCACTAAGCATGAAAAATAAATGAACGCCATAACGACCAAATTCCAGCACATCGGGCGGAGTGAATGCATGACCGTACAATTCGTTGTAATAAGGAAAATAATGAAAAAGAACTACGCCTAACGCTGCAATTCCTCGCAATGCATCAAGTGCCTGCAGTCGGTTTTTGGCCTTCGCCATACATCGCTCCTGCTGTAGAAATGCTGATGAGTATAACGTTCGAGAATTAACGCAGACTTAACATAGGCTATATAAACAGGAATTAATGCTATTTGAGAATAGCAGAATTACTAAAAAAATCACGACACAACACAGTTTTTTCCTTGATGCTTCGCAGCATAAAGATTGCGATCTGCTCGGCTGAGCAGGGCAAAAATACCATCATCCTGTTCACAATACTCGGTCAGACCAATGCTGACGGTAAAGGTTACT
The DNA here is from genome assembly GCF_002325665.1 of Methylophaga sp. UBA1464. Lineage (NCBI taxonomy): Bacteria > Pseudomonadati > Pseudomonadota > Gammaproteobacteria > Thiotrichales > Piscirickettsiaceae > Methylophaga > Methylophaga sp. UBA1464. Next base: position 57,141 of record NZ_DCSO01000048.1, on the reverse strand, counting down.
TTTTCGCCACTGACTAACGGCAGACTTAATTGCTCTACACACTCACGCATCCGTTCTGCTAGCGTCAGCGCTGAAGCCAGATCGGTTTCCGGTAAAACCATGGCAAACTCTTCACCACCAATACGACCAAAAATATCGTACGAACGCTTTGAACTCATAATGCATTCGCTGAATAACTTTATGGCCTCATCGCCGGTGTTATGGCCATGCAGATCATTTATACGTTTAAAGTCATCGATATCAAACATCAATAAACATAATGTTCGATTATGACGGGAGGTACGTTGCAATTCGGTTTCTGCTTGAGCAATAAATGCCCTGCGATTCCAGATCCCAGTTAAATCATCCGTATTGGCAAGATATTCTAATGTTGTTGCGACTTCTTCCAGTTCAAAGTTCTTTTCCAGAATATCCAGGTGGGCTTCAAATATATTACGTAACTGCACCAGCATTTTGCGTTGCAATTCACTGTAATAATGCGTTTTTGTATCCAGAACACACAATGAACCAAACGGATCACCATTAGGCCAGCTGACGGGGACGCCCAGATAATTGATCATGCCTAATCTGGAATCATACTTATCTTTCCAGTTATCGTCCTCATTGGCATTGGCGACAAACAGGGTTTGCTGATGATCAATAACAAATTCGCAGTACCTTCCTGAACCGGTCAATTGAAATTGTTTATTGATTTGATAAGGGTTTTCAGGTGCTCGATTTTTTACTTTTACAACAAGTTGATCATAGCTGTTAATACACGTCAACAAAGCCGCTGGTGTTTCCATAAACTCAGCTAACAAATCAATCAGATCCTGCCATTGCTGAAAATAATCATCGCTTACAATCGGATGAGACATATTCAATTTATTGGTCAAGGAGTTGATCCTTTGTTTTTACACCTAATCAAGAGCATACAATAAATTTAAAACGAGTCTTTAACCTATTTAAAGTGTCTGAAAAATAGGTTCCCAGTTTTTGGTTAAAAACGCATTATTAATGTCTGTTCCGTATCGAATTACATTCCTGTTAACTTGCCTGTTCGGGTTGATTGGCTGCGACCCGTTCGCTAAACCTGAAACCATGATGGATGAGTATGTAAAAAGGTTAGGCCATGTACTGGATGTTGAGCCGAAATACTCTGATTTAATTTATATTGAAAGAATACCCAGACCTCGGGAGCGCAAGTTATCAATCCCGGAAACCGAGATAAATATGCTCGACTTTTTGGCGTTGTATGGTTGTGAATTGCAATTTGTTGTCGGTGAGAAAAACTCGATTATGGGCCGAGTCATGCAGCCGTTGAATAATCTGCGTTATGAATTACGTTTTATTGAAGCGGCCAGGGTATGTTTAGCAGAGATTGATAACGACAACTTGCGACAAAAAGTTTCAGAAGCGATTGAAACAAAACAGCAGTCTTTACCACTAATTATCTGGAATGCTACCTGGGGAACTGATGAAATAGCCAGATTGATGAGCCTGTCCAATGGGCTGTATCAGCCCGAACAGAGCCAGCATGAAATATCGACATATTCTAATGATATTAACTATTTAAATTCGGTTGTCAGAAAGCTCCAAGCTGGTGATTATGCAGATGATCTGAATTACGTGGGTGATATACAACAGCGCTGGCAATATGGAAGCAGGGCAGGTCAGTTGCACAATAGTGTGAGATTACTGGCCAGCAGGCTTGATGATGCAACACAAATCCTGAAACAGCGAATTCATCAAAAAACCTTATGTCCACAAGGTCAACCCAATAATAAGGCAAAAATTGTAGAGTCGGTGTTCTTCAATGTCTACATCGCTAACGTTCAGCCATATCTGTCCAGCGTGAATCGTGGAGCCGAACAGTTATTCAAACCATTAGCCGAACTGGCTGACATCCAACAGCATGTCATGCCGGACTCTTTTCGGCCCTATTACGATCAAAGTTTACGTTGGGATAATGATAAAGGGCTTTGGAGCAAGTATCAGCAACAAGTTAAAGCGCACACTGAAGCCTGGCAGGATTTGCTGGAACAATGTGGTCTTCGGCCCACTCCTGATTAATATCTAAACCTTAAAGCGACTCATCATTTGTTTCATAGCGTCTGAAAAGCGTCTGATTTCCTGGGAGAGCTCTTCACCGGTTTCAGCGACTTCACTGGCCGATTCTGTCTGTTCATTCAGGCCATGCAGATTTTTACTGATCTCTTCGGCAACACAGGTTTGTTCCTCAGTTGCCTGAGCAGTTTGAGTTGCCATGTCGTTAACACGGTTAGAAGATTCCTGGATTTCATGGAAGACCACATCGGCTTCGACAAAAGTACTCGCGGTTTCATCTGCATTCACTTTACCTTCAGAGATAGCCTTGGAAGATGCACTGACGGAAAGCTGTAATTGCTGAATGATTTTATCTATGTCATTAGTACTTTGCTGAGTTCGGGTCGCCAGGGTGCGGACCTCATCTGCTACAACGGCAAAGCCACGGCCATGTTCGCCAGCACGAGCGGCTTCAATGGCTGCATTCAACGCCAGTAAATTGGTTTGTTCGGCAACACCACGAATAACATCCAATACCGTCACTATATTATTTGAGTTGGTTTCCAGTTCCTGAGACGAATTCAAGACCAAATCCATATTACGGATCAGGGCCGAAATTTTTTCATTCGATGTTCTGACAACGGCCATACCCCGATCCGCTAAACCAGCAGTTTTATCGGCTTCTGATGCTGAGTTCGTAGCAACCTGTGCCATTTCCTTATTGGCCAGAGTCATTTCATGAACGGCGCTTACAATGGATTCAGTTGATAAATTTAACTTATGGTTAATGCTTTTAGTATGTTCTGAGGCATCTGAGAGACTGGCAGTCAGACTTCCCAGGTTGCCGACTTGTGACAGGATGTTTTTTATCAGATCCTGCAGGTTGGAAACAAATACGTTAAAGGCTTGGGCCAGATTGCCAAATTCATCTTTGGAAGACACGTCTATTCTTGCGGTGAGATCACCATCACCTGAAGCGATTTCATTGATACGTTTCACCAGGTAGTTAATATCATCTGTCAGCTTTTTAGGAATCAGATAACTGAACGTTAAGGCAATCAACAAGACAATACCAACAGCAATAAAAGTAAACGTCATTTTGGTACGGATAGCAGCAGCCAATTCTTTTTCGATGACCTCAAAACCGGTAATAACTGCTTCACCTGATTTATCAAGAATATCCCTCAATTCGGCAAACTCCTGATCTTCAACCTGTCCAAGGCGATTTAATGAAAGCTTGTTATTAAAAGCTTCAATTAAAGCGTTGGATGAGCTTACCCACTCCTGATAAGCCTGATCAAATACTGCCGGATCACCTGCTATTTCCGGAAAGTCTTTCAGGTACGCTCTGTAATCAGCATAACGCGCTGCAACTTGCTGGATATTTTCCTGCCGGTCTGCTTCCTGTTGTTCGGCATCAGATTGTCCGGAAAGAATATTTAATTGCGCTAACTTGGCTTGGTAAAGATCACGATCAGCATTCAGAATAACCTCACTTGCTGGCATAAAGCTTCGAGACTGAATTTCAATAAGATTGTTTTGTAATGACATCATCCACCAGAACATCGAGATGACGATAATAATGGTTAACCCCATGACCAATACCGGTAATGAGCTTTTGGTTCGAATGCTGTGGATGTTCATATCAATGTCCTTAGAGACCGCAAAATCGTGTAATTACCAGCTTATACATGTAGTTCCTTGCAGAAGGACTTATGTACAGCAATGTTGTCGACAATCTAAGGAAAACCTTTAGAAAAAACCTGAATTAATGACACATAAGTCACATTGTTGATTTAGAGGAAAAATGGGTTTGCTGAAAAAAAGATGTCGCCAAGCTCTACAGGAACAAGAGCCTGTGTGAGAGGATTTTTTCGCTATGGCAGGTTTGATAGCTTATCTTTAAAGGTTCAGAAACGATAGAACCGTTTCACCTGCAGTCGTTAGCATTCCAGTTTATTTGGACTTTGTTTTTTTGTTGGCTTTCTTTTTATTCTTATCGGCTTTTTTGGATTTGTTGACTTTGGCTTTTAATTTTTTTGCAGATTTTTTGTCTTTTTTAGTTTTGTCTTTGTTGTCTGTGTCCAGTTTGGTCTTAACTGGCTCGGGAAAGCAGTCAATTCCATTTGTGCGGTAACGTCCCAGCCAATATCGAACCTGCCCAAGACTTAATGTAGTTTGATCTGCCGTCTCAGTTTGAGTGGCACCTTCTGAAAGTAATAATAAAGCCTTTGCTCTTTCACTATTTACGGAGTTTTTTTCACTGATTTTACGAAGTTGTTTTTGGGCTTTTTTCTTTAATTCCAATAAAACTGCTGAGTCGTTCATGCTGGATCCCCAAAATAATGAATAAATGATCTAAAACACTTAATTTTTCGACATTACTGCAACTGTATTTCAAAAATGTGACAAACAGACCTTAGGCCAGTTTATTCATGGTTTCGTGCAACTGTTTATCATAGTCAGTATGAATAACCCGCCCACTGTCTGCATCGAAATTTTCATAAAAAGAGGGTAATGACATACTGCCTTTTATTTCTGCAGCAAAACGAGGAAGGGCGTTCAGCGCAATATCCATGACTGTTGCACCACCGCGTTCACCAGGAGATGTTGAAAGAAGAATAGTGGGTTTTTTCTGAAAGATTTTTTGTTCGATGCGAGAACACCAGTCAAACAGGTTTTTCCATGCCGCTGAATAGTTTCCATTGTGTTCTGCAAACGAAATAACCAATGCATCAGCACTGCCCAATTTAGCAATAAAAGCTTGTGCCAAAGCAGGTTGTCCCAGTTCTTTTTCTATATCAACACTGAATAAAGGCAGCTCATAATCATTCAGATCAAGAACTTCTACCTCTGCCTTGTCTACCAGACTTGCCGCATAAGTGACTAACTGCTTATTGATGGATTGTTTACTACTGCTGGCTGCAAAAGCGATGACTTTCATAAAATCTCCATTAATTGAAACTCAGTTTTGTGACAGGTAGCCTGTCGAAAAGTTGTTCATATTGCAAAAGTAAAAAAGGCATCCGAGGATGCCTTTATGTATTACTGACTAATCGTAGCTGTAATGTTTTTTCAGCTGTTTAGTGACTTGCCACATGCTTTTTAAACCTGTTGGGAAAATTGCATAATCACCAGGAACGATAGTGACTGGCTCGCCGCCGTCTGGTGTAACGACAATTTCACCTTCCAGAATGTAGGCTTTTTCGGTTTCATCAAAATCCAAACGGAATTCAGTGACCGGGCAATCCCAAATTTCCCAACCTGACACACCCAGTTCTTGTAAACGAGCTTCACTGGGGTTTTTTTCAATAATAATCTCTGGCATAAAAATCCTGATATATAAAAAAGTATGATCCTGGTTGTCATGCGACAAACCGATTGCTTTTACTGTCGTCCATGTCCTATCACACGGCAACATGTCAGTATTTGACCGGCAAATAATAGCAAACCTGACTCTTTAAATCCTAAATGTATCAGTTTAACCTGCTGCACAGGTGTTCTTGTCTATCTAAATGAAAATGATTAGTGTTTACATTGGCGTGTGTCGGGCGTAGCATATATTCCTTTGAAATCTACCCCGGAGACCCCCGATGCAAACAAAATTATCGCCTTTTGCGATATCCATTGGTTTAGCTTTATTGGCAACACAGACTTTAATGGCTGCAGAAAGTGATAATGATTCTGCAGTGTTAGATGCCATTACTGTTACAGCCAGTGCCGATGCTTCTGCTGAAGGTCTATCTCCAGCCTTTGCCGGTGGTCAAGTTGCTGAGGGGGGACGTGCAGGTATTCTGGGGACTAAAGATAATCTGGATACACCTTTTAGTATTACCAGCTATACCAACGAATTTATTCAGGACCGTCAGGCGCAGAGCGTCGGAGACGTCCTGCAAGCCGATCCCGGTGTCAGGGTTGCTCGCGGCTTTGGTAACTTTCAGGAAACCTACTTCATTCGGGGTTTTCTTCTTTATTCAGATGATGTTGCCTACAATGGTCTGTATTCGTTGTTACCCCGTCAATATATTGCGACAGAGTTATTTGAACGCGTTGAAGTATTGCGTGGTGCCTCAGCATTTCTGACAGGTGCCGCTCCGGGTGGGAACGGTATCGGATGTGTGATTAATTTACTCCCTAAACGAGCTCCAAACTATGATTTGAACCGAATCACTGTCGGTGCATCGCACAATGATCAACGCAATGTCGCTGCGGATGTGGCACGTCGTTTCGGTGAAAATCAAGAGTC
>NZ_DCSO01000048.1:45760-50805 GCF_002325665.1 Methylophaga sp. UBA1464 | reverse complement strand
CAATCAAGAGTTTGGTATTCGAGTCAATGCTGCCCATCACAATGGTGGTACTTCGATTGACGATGAAAACGCGGAGCTGAGCCTGTTCAGCGTCGGTTTGGATTATCGGGGTGATCGACTGCGTTTATCGGCGGATATGGGGTATCAAAATCATCAATTAGATGAAACCCGAACCAATGTAGCGATTAACGGCTTAACAGATGTCGTACCGAAAGCGCCAGATGCGAGCAAGAATTGGGCACAGCCCTGGAGCTATTCCAATGAAGAGGATGTGTTTGGCACCTTCCGGGCAGAATATGATCTCAATGACAATGTGACTGCCTGGGCAGCGTATGGTCTGCGTCGGACAGATGAGGATAATTCGCTAGCTAATTTTACGCTTCAGGATGCTCGTTCTGGTGAGGGTGTGATGGGCAGATTTGATAATACCCGCGAAGATCGGGTTGATACCGGGGAAATCGGCTTCAGAGGCAATTTTGATACCGGCGCAGTCGGGCATGAATGGGTGGTGTCATATTCGTATTTCCAATTGGAAACAAAGAATGCCTTCCTTGGTGAGTTTGGTGAGCGCCGTCTGGACAGTAATTTATACAATCCGGTTTATTACAACAGACCCGGATTTGGTAGTGGCGCTGCCACCGGAACATTCTTTGGCAATGACCTCGACTCGCCTGGGTTAACTGGCAGAACAAAACTGAATAGCTTTGCCATTGGTGACACGCTCTCTTTTATGGATGAGCGTTTGTTATTGACGCTGGGCGCCCGGCATCAGTCAATCAGGGTGGATAACTATAGTAGTGACTCAGAATTTGAGACAGCAGGGGTGCGGACTTCTTATGAGGACAGTGAGATCACCCCGGCAGTCGGCGCCGTGTTCAGGGTCACTGATCAAGTGTCACTCTATGCCAACTATATTGAGAGTTTAGCGCAAGGCGAGACGGCACCGAGCACCGGTGTGATTAATGTCGGAGAGTCATTATCTCCCTATGTTTCGGAACAAAAAGAAGTGGGCGTCAAATATGAGACGGGGCAGTTAGGTCTGGGCTTGGCCTATTTCACAACGTCAAAACCCAGAGCGGTCATTGAAAATAATATCTTTCAAGAGTCAGGAGAAGATGAACATAAAGGTATCGAACTGACCGTTTACGGCAAAGCTTCTGACAATGTCAAAGTTTTGGGTGGCGTGACCTGGCTGGATACAGAACAGAAAGACACCGGGGATGCCTTAATTGATGGCAATGAAGTAATTGGTGTAGCTGAGTGGCAGGGCAATCTCGGTGCAGAATGGGAAGTCCCGCACTTGAATGGTCTGGCGCTGGATACCCGGGTGACTTATACCGGTTCACGTTATGCTGATGACGCCAATACGCTGAAAGTCGATGACTGGACCACGGTTGATATTGGCGCCCGTTATATTATGGCTGTTGGAAATCAGGATGTGACACTAAGGGCACGTGTACACAACTTGTTTGACCGTAACTACTGGGCTTCGGTGGGTGGTTTTCCCGGAAGAGGCTATTTGGCGCTTGGTGCACCTCGCACCGTAATGGTAAGCGCCACAATGGACTTCTAAACTAAGCAATATCAGTTTAAAAAAACGGCTTGCAGATACAACTTTGCAAGCCGTTTTTTTATGTTCGCTTTTTAAACATTCACCCGTTGATAATCACGATAACGTGGCAGCCAGAAGTTATCTTCAATGGCCTGTAATAAAGTATTTTCAGTCATTTCAGGGGCGAGTCGTTTTTGCTGAGCCAGTTTGGCCACTGCAAAAGCAATTTTTTTACTGAGTTCTGCCGTTTCAGTCAGTGGGGGGAGAAGTTCCTGGTGACCACTGGTCGCCATTGGCGATGCAGCCGCCAGCACTTCACTGGCGATTATTAACATATCATCGGTAATTCGTTCGATACCCGCTGCCACCACAGCGAGACCCAGCCCCGGGAAAATGTAACTGTTATTGCATTGAGCGATAGGGTAAAAATTTCCATCATAAACGACCGGCGTGAAAGGGCTACCAGTTGCTATAAGTGCATTGCCATCTGTCCATTCGATAAGTTGTTGAGGATGAGCTTCAATCTGTTTGGATGGATTACTTAACGGGAAGATGATTGGTTTTGGGCAATGCGAATACATTGATTTGATAATGGTTTCGGTAAAAATCCCTGCCTGACCGGAAACACCAATTAATACGGTCGGTTTTGCATTATCAATCACTTCTGCCAGGTTGGCATTGATACCCGACATATTCCAGGTAGCACAAACCAGATCGAGTTGAGCTAGTTTTTGTTGAAAATCCGGTAGCCCGGGTAACGATTGGGTCAGTAGTCCCGGTCGGTCAATCATAAAAATGTGTTTGCGGGCATCAACTTCACTGGTACCTTCAGTCATCATTTGTGCCACGATTTGCTCGGCGATGCCACATCCAGCAGAGCCTGCACCGACAAATACAATGGTCTGTTCCGAGAGTGTTTGTTGTTTGGCACGACAGGCGGCCAGTAATGAACCAACGGTGACAGCTGCTGTTCCCTGAATATCATCATTAAAACAACACAATTCATCGCGATAACGATTGAGTAACGGCAGGGCTTTGCGTTGTTCAAAGTCCTCAAACTGTAACAATACCTTGGGCCAGCGTTTTTTGATGGCGCTAATAAACAAGTCCATAAACTCATCGTATTGCTGAGCATCAATACGTGGATGTTGCCAACCAATATATTGGGGATTATTCAGTAATTCAGCATTGTCCGTGCCAACGTCAAGCATGATGGGCAGGGTATACGCCGGGCTGATACCACCGCAGACGGTATATAGGGAAAGCTTGCCAATCGGGATACCCATACCACCGACGCCTTGATCCCCCAGACCGAGAATACGACTGCCATCCGTCACGACAATGACTTTGACTTTGCGTTTAGTGGCATTGAGCAGTATTTCATCTATGTTGTGACGATCCGGATAGGAAATAAACAAGCCTCTTGCCCGTCGATAGATTTGCGAAAAACGCTCACACGCATCACCCACAGTGGGGGTGTAAATGATCGGCATCATTTCCTGCAGATGCTGTTCCAGCAGGTAATAAAACAGCGTTTCATTATTATCCTGAATCGTCCGCAGATAAATGTGCTTGTTAATCGGTTCAATAAAACTGGAATATTGCTGATAGGCCCGTTCAGCCTGTTGTTTTATGGTTTCAAAACGTTGCGGAATCAAGCCTCTGAGATTGAACTGCTGTCGCTCGGCTTCGCTGAATGCAGTACCTTTATTAAGAAGTGATGTTGCCAGGAGGGTCGGGCCAGCGTAAGGAATATATATTGGTTTAAGCGACATTTGATTAACGATCCGGTTAATGGTGATTCAGCATCAATATAAACATCAGTCACAGTCAAGATTCAAATCTAAATTTCCGGGTCACCACGGACTTTATGAACCAGATACACGGAGCAATTCGTGAAAGAGTAGATATTTTTTGGATATAAGTCAGGTTTACCGGTTGACTAAAGGCTATTTAAAGTCGCATATTGTCACGAGTTTTTACAGATGCCCGCGGCTGAATAGTGAGAAAAATCATGTTTTTATCTAACCTTATTTCAGTGTCAATGGCGACACTCCTGCTCTCTGGCCCTGCATTTGCAGGGAATGCCTCTTCACACGAAGAAAGTATGGCCTGTGGAAGTAACAGCATCACCATTGGTATGAGCACTGATGACATAAAAACAATATGCGGTCAGTTTTGGGAGCCAGCGTTTATCAGTTCACATACTCGCCCCGTATTAAGGAAGGTTGCTGACTCAGATCAGGTAAACGACCATTTCGAAAAATGGCTATATCGCATCGTAGATAATCAGGAAACTCATGTCGTTATAAAAAATGGTCTGGTAGTAAAAATATTCAATACCCCACAGCCATAGAGTTAGATAAACAATCAATTCAAATAAAAAAGCGGTCTTAACAGACCGTTTTTTTATTGTCACAAACATCTTATTCATCGTGGATTGATTGGCATGTTTTCAGTCACACCTTAGACGGCGATAAAAGATAAACAGACCAAAGAATAATTATTTATAAGCTGCTGGATTTTTACTGTTTAATGACGAGTCGTAAGTTTATCTTTTAACACAACACTCGCAGAGCAACTGATGAAAACATCTACTATTTTGGTTTTACCCTTGCTTGGTTTTTTAAGTCTCCCGCTTTTTGCAGATGAAATGGAAAACAATAAACAGTGTGAACTGATCGCCAATCTGACCGGAGATTACTATCACCACAAGCAATCCGGTAAATCGAAACAGGACGTAGAGCAGACCATGCGTCCTGAGTTTGCAAACGACGAATTTTTACGGGTGGTCGATCTGGCGATTAACCTGGCTTATACCTTTCCCGATGACTTACCGGAAGAAGCCGTTGAACAGCAAGTATTTAAGGGCTGCGAACAGCACCAGCACTGATGCGGGTGGTGTGACCCTTGATCTGAATCAAACACACAGCAGATAAACTTATACTTTCGGTTTAACCAAGCATTTTTGTCGTACACTGACTACCACGGTGTAAAATATTAATGCGTATATTTATGGCTTGTTATTGACCAAACCTTCAATACATCCCTCACCGATAAACGGTATGGCAATGGGGCTTCTGATCACCAATAATCCGGCGTATTAATCGTGATTTTTCAGCTGCTTCGGCAGGTTTGATTTTTTAATAAGGACTGCAATGGATGCCACCTAACCGAAATTCCAAACTACTTCGCGCAGCCATATTGTTAGTTTTCATCGCATTGTCGATATTTTTCTTGTGGCGCTGGTATCTGGCCCCTGATCCAAATGCCGGTCTGGTGTATGGAAATGGCCGGATTGAAGCGACAGAAATTGATGTGGCAGCCAAAATGGCTGGGCGTATTCAGGATATCCTGGTTCGGGAAGGTGACTTTGTCACAGCTGGTCAGGTAGTGGCCAGAATGGATACTGAAAACCTGATGGCCCAGTTACGTGAGGCCCAGGCGTTGTTTCATCAAGCCGAGAGCTCCGTGGCTATTGCCAATAGTCAAT
>NZ_DCSO01000048.1:45273-45638 GCF_002325665.1 Methylophaga sp. UBA1464 | reverse complement strand
GCGGCATTAGCTTTGGTTGCTCAGCGCGAGGCCGAATTAAATGTAGCTCGTAAGCGTTATGAGCGGTCTTCGTCGTTAGCAGGACGTGGCGCAACATCCCAACAGGAAGCAGATGATGATTTTGCTCGTCAGCAAAGTGCCATAGCCGCGGTCAGTGCTTCAAAGGCACAAGTAGCCGCTTCCGATGCTGCCATTGTCACAGCCAGAGCTCAAATGGCTGGAGCCGAATCGGCTTTATTAGGTGCTCAGGCCAGTATTGATCGTATTCAGGCAGATATTTCTGATAGTGAGCTTAAAGCTGTCCGTGATGGTCGAGTCCAGTATCGTATTGCCCAACCTGGAGAAGTCATTGCTGCTGGTGGTGC
>NZ_DCSO01000048.1:41346-45188 GCF_002325665.1 Methylophaga sp. UBA1464 | reverse complement strand
GGTATATATGACCTTCTTTTTACCGACCAGCAGTGCCGGACGTCTGGCATTAGGTACAGAGGTCAGAATTATTATCGATGCAGCACCGAATTATGTTTTTCCAGCCAAAGTATCTTTTGTCGCCGATGTCGCCCAGTTCACACCTAAGTCAGTCGAGACTGCCAGTGAACGGGAAAAACTGATGTTTCGGGTGCGTTCCCAAATTCCTCAGGATTTGCTGGATGCGAATATTCTTCGTGTAAAAACCGGTTTGCCAGGCATGGCGTTTATTCTTGAAAATGCACAAGGAGAGTGGCCAGAACATATGGCGGTGAGGATTCCTTAATGACCTGGTCGCCACTGACGGAGGTTAACAGCAAGCGCCCAGTTGTAGTGCTGAAAAATGTTCGTCTCGACTATGGCAAAACACAGGCATTGAAAAATCTGAATCTCGATATTCCAGCAGGGGTGATGGTTGGCGTCATCGGTCCTGATGGCGTCGGTAAATCCAGCTTGTTTTCGCTGATATCTGGTGCACATGCCATTCAGCATGGTGAGGTAGAGGTGCTTGGCGGTGATATGCAGCAAAAAAAGCATCGTCAATCGGTTTGCCCACGGATCGCCTATATGCCACAAGGTCTGGGTAAAAACCTCTATCACACGTTATCTGTATTCGAAAATGTCGACTTCTTTGCTCGTTTATTTGGCCAGGATCGGGCTGAGCGTGAACAACGCATCACACAATTATTGCAAGCCACCGGACTGAGTGCTTTTGCTAATCGTCCAGCAGGCAAACTATCCGGCGGTATGAAGCAGAAATTAGGATTATGCTGTGCGCTGATTCATGATCCGGACTTATTGATTCTGGATGAACCAACAACGGGTGTGGATCCGTTATCCAGACGCCAGTTCTGGACCTTGATTAATCGCATTCGGCAAGACAATCCTCTAATGAGTGTTTTAGTGGCCACCGCCTATATGGAAGAGGCCGCAGATTTTGATTGGTTGGTCGCTATCAATCAGGGTCAGGTATTGGCTACCGGAACCCCGCAGCAGCTACTTGAGCAAACTTCTACCACCTCACTGGAATCGGCTTTTATTGCCTTACTACCGGCGATACAACGTGGTCGCCACCAAGCAGTTGTGATTCCGCCGCGTAATGAATCTATTCAGGATGGTTTTGCGATCGAAGCGGATAATCTCACTATGCGCTTTGGTGATTTTACAGCGGTCGATAGGGTGAGTTTTCGTATACCGCGTGGTGAGATTTTCGGCTTTCTCGGTTCCAATGGTTGTGGCAAAACCACCACGATGAAAATGCTCACTGGCTTATTGGCCGCCACTGAAGGCCAGGCCAGGTTGTTTGGCAACATGATTGATCCTCATGATCTGACAACCCGACAACGCGTGGGCTATATGACGCAATCCTTCTCTTTGTATGGCGAACTCACAGTCAGGCAAAACCTGGATCTGCATGCACGTTTATTCAAACTGCCATCGCAGAATATTGCGAGTCGAATCAGCGAAATGGCAAAACGTTTTGAACTTGAAACGGTGATGGATAGTTTGCCGGAGTCGTTACCGTTAGGACAAAGACAACGATTATCGCTGGCGGTAGCGATGATTCATGGTCCGGAAATGCTGATTCTGGATGAACCGACATCAGGTGTTGATCCGATTGCCCGCGATGCGTTCTGGCAAATCATGGCGGATTTGGCGCGGCATGATGGGGTGACTATCTTTATCTCCACACATTTTATGAATGAAGCGGAGCGCTGTGACCGGATTTCATTGATGCATGCCGGACGGGTATTAGTGACAGATACTCCCGATAACTTAAAAGCCTTCAAGAAAACCACATCACTTGAAGATGCCTTTGTCGATTATCTGCAGGAAGAAGTCGATCGACACGAGAAAAAGCAAGCGGTTGCCGAACAAACTGCTGAAAACACTCTGCCAACACCCATTAAAACAGCTGTTGCTACGAATACGGATAACCGATTCAGCCTGCGACGTTTATATAGTTACAGCCGACGTGAAACACTCGAATTGCTCCGTGACCCTGTGCGTTTAACGCTGGCGATGGTGGGGACTTTATTACTGATGTTTGTAGTCGGCTATGGCATTAGTCTGGATGTTGAAGATCTCAAATTTGCTGTGCTGGATGCTGATCAATCTGCTACCAGTCGTGATTACACATTGAATTTATCCGGTTCACGTTATTTTATTGAGCAGCCTGCGCTATATAGCCATGCTGAAATAGAAAAGCGCATGCAGTCAGGTGAATTGAGTCTGGCGATCGAGATTCCCTATGGTTTCGGCCGGGATCTGGCACGTGGTCAATCTGTAGAAATTGGTGCCTGGATTGATGGTTCAATGCCAACCCGCGGTGAAAATGTTCGTGGATACGTGCAAGGGATGCACGCCCATTGGCTCACCACTAAATCAAGAGAAATACTGGGCTCGGCGATATTCGCTCAGCCGGCGACGATTGAAACCCGCTTTCGTTATAATCCCGATGTGAAAAGTTTGGTGGCAATGGTACCCGCGATGATTCCTTTGCTATTGATGTTGATTCCATCCATGTTGACGGCGCTTTCGGTGGTTCGTGAGAAAGAGTTGGGGTCGATTGTAAATCTGTATGTCACCCCGGTCAGTCGTCTGGAATTTCTGTTGGGTAAACAACTACCTTACATTGCGTTGGGCATGCTGAATTATTTTTTACTGGTGTTATTTGCTGTCTTTATCTTTCAAGTGCCCTTTACCGGCAGTTTTCTTACCTTGTCGTTTGCAGCACTATTCTATGTATTTTGTGCAACCTCGTTAGGGTTGTTGATATCGGCCTTTACCCGCAGCCAGATCGCGGCATTATTTGGCACAGCATTACTAACGCTGGTACCCGCGGTACAATTTTCCGGCATGATTGATCCGGTGTCTTCGATGCAAGGTGCCGGCAGATGGATTGGTGAGATTTATCCGGCGACGCATTTTCTCACCATTTCTCGTGGTGTGTTTTCCAAAGGGCTGTCTTACACCGATTTACAATCTGCCTTTATCGCTTTGTTTATTGCGGCTCCAGCCTTATTATTTATGGGCGTGATGTTACTGAAAAAGCAGGAGCGCTGAGATGGGTGTCGCCAATCTGCTGCATTTAGGCATCAAAGAATTACGAAGTCTGGCGCGTGATCCGGTATTGATGATTTTCATTGTTTACGCATTCAGTTTATCAATTTATACCGCTGCGACAGCGATGATTGATTCCTTGAATACTGCACCGATAGCCATTGTTGATGATGATCGTTCACCCTTATCTATGCGTATTGTAGATGCTTTCTATCCACCGTATTTTATGCCTCCTGTACTGGTTGAACAGCATGAAATAGATGCTCGTATGGATATGGGAATTGATACCTTTGCTTTGCATATTCCGTCTAATTTTCAACGTGATTTACTGGCTGGTCATCAACCCGTTATTCAGTTAAATATTGATGCTACCCGAATGGGGCAGGCGTTTACCGGAAATAGTTATGTACAGTCCATTGTCAGTGGAGAAATAACAGCCTTTGTTGAACGGCATCGTCAAATCAGCACGACGCCAGCAGATCTGGTACTGCGGGCAAAATTTAATGCCGAACTCAATAGCCAATGGTTTGGCGCGGTAATGCAGTTGATTAACAACATTACGATGCTGTCAATTATTCTCACTGGGGCTGCGCTTATCCGGGAGCGTGAGCATGGCACGGTCGAGCATTTACTGGTGATGCCAGTCACACCGTTTGAGATCATGGCCAGCAAAGTCTGGTCGATGGCATTAGTGGTATTAGTCGCCACAGCTTTATCATTGTGGCTGGTGGTTCAGACAT
>NZ_DCSO01000048.1:40456-41278 GCF_002325665.1 Methylophaga sp. UBA1464 | reverse complement strand
AGGTGGTTCAGACATGGCTATCAGTGCCGATCCATGGATCCGTATGGTTGTTTCTGCTGGGCACCTTGCTGCATTTATTTGCAACCACTTCATTAGGCATTTTTCTGGGCACGATAGCCAGATCAATGCCTCAATTTGGTTTGTTGATGGTGCTGATTCTGTTACCTCTGCAAGTGTTATCCGGCGGCAGCACCCCGCGTGAGAGCATGCCGGAGATTATTCAGCACATCATGTTGATAGCGCCTAATACTCACTTTGTCATGCTGGCCCAATCGATTCTGTATCGCGGGGCAGGTTTCAGTGACGTTTGGCCACAGTTCCTTGCCTTGATACTGCTTGGGGCGGCTTTGTTCGGTATATCGTTGAGCCGTTTTCGCAAAACCATTGTCTCCATGGCCTAAGATCACCAGACCGATAAATCGTATTTATTGGCACAATGATAAAGACTCAATGTCATCAATATTAAATTGCATGAGCGATTGAAAAGTGGTTCTGGTCATAGTATTGATTACATAATCTGCAGCCCGGATTGGATTAACATAAATTACCTGCATTCCAGCTGCATGCGCTGCCCTGACGCCGGTTGGTGAATCCTCGAATACCAGACAGTGTTGGGGATCTACCTGCAGGACTTCAGCACTTTTAAGATATATTTCCGGATGCGGTTTGGTATTTTCAACATCATCAGCGGTATGTACGGAGTCAAAGTAGCGTTCGATGTTCAGGCATTGCAGCACGGTGTTGCAAACTGGACGTGGTGCATTCGTCGCTAAACCAATAGGTAATTGACCGGGCTTAAAAAGCGTATCAAGTAAGTTGAGC
>NZ_DCSO01000048.1:30434-40432 GCF_002325665.1 Methylophaga sp. UBA1464 | reverse complement strand
CTTGCATAGCACGGGGGCTTTTTTGAATCTGCAGGCAAACCTCTTCAATGACACGTTGCTCGGCAGCTTGAAGCGAAAAGGATGTAAGTGCTTTTGCCGACCAGAATTCCGAGACTTCCTGCATGTTCATATTGCGGGTCAGTAATTGATCGGCTTCAGTAATTGAAATTCCGTAACTGGAAAAAACAGTTTTTTCAGCATCATCCCAAATCTGCTCGGAATCAATCAGTACGCCATCCATATCAAAAATAACGGCTTTAATCATAACGATTTCCATGATGATGGCAGTTTGGCTTCAAATGAAGCATATTTAGTTTAAACATTCGGCAACATTTCAGCGATTAATCAGGTCAGATACAAGGTTTAATTAAGTTAATCTACTGTTCGAGTAATGCAAGTAACTCAGACCAGATATTATCAAGTAGTTGCGGTTGTGCTTTTGCCGTTGGATGAATCCCATCTGCCTGCATCATTGCTTCACCATCATAAACATCGGCCAGAAAGAATGGTAAAAAAGCCACGTTATACTCTTTTGCCAGACTGGAATAAACATTGGCAAATGCTGTTGTGTAACGGGGACCATAGTTCGGTGGAATTTCGATGCCGACCAATAAAACTTTTGCCTCGTGCTGTTGGGATAACTGGATCATTTTGGCTAAATTATTTCGAATAACGTCAGGTGGAAAACCTCTTAAGCCGTCGTTACCACCTAATTCTATAACGACAATGGTGGGCTCATGTTTGTCCAGTAAATCGGGTAGTCTGCGTAGACCACCGTCGGTTGTTTCACCACTGATACTGGCATTGGCCACATGCCAGGTGCCAGGTGTCTTATCTTCCAGACGATTTTTGAGCAGCTCAACCCAGGCGGCATCACTGTCGATACCATAGGCAGCGCTGAGGCTGTCACCAACAATTAACAGGTTTTTTCGCTGTGGTTCAGCAGCTTGTGACTGAAAACTGATCAGTACTAAAAACAACCAGATAAACAATTTTTGTGACGATAATAAGGTTTTCATAACCACCCATTAATTATGTGAGGAAAGCATGTCCACTGATAGACAACCGGATCTTTCAAACGACTTCATGATACAGGTACAAAATCTGTCGCACTCTGTCGATTTAGGCACTGATAAGTTATCGATTTTGCAGCATGTGAATCTGGATATCCGTAAAGGTGAATCGGCCGCTATCGTCGGCCGGTCCGGCTCAGGTAAAACCACCTTACTGGGGTTACTGGCAGGACTGGATTTACCCTCCAGTGGAACGGTTAAGCTTGATGGACATATTATCAGTGCATTATCGGAAGATGAACGTGCCAGTCTCCGTTCGCAGCGTGTTGGCTTTGTATTTCAGTCTTTTCAATTATTACCGACGTTATCTGCAATCGAAAATGTCATGCTTCCCATAGAGTTAGCAGGACTGTCTAATGCTAAAACACAAGCTGAAAACCTGCTTGAGCGTGTCGGTCTTGGCGAGCGTATGCAGCACACACCACGGCAATTATCGGGAGGTGAGCAACAACGGGTGGCTATTGCCAGAGCCTTTGCCGTTGAACCGAAAGTGTTATTTGCGGACGAACCCACTGGCAATCTGGACACGCGTACCGGTGAAGCTATTACGGATTTATTAATGGCACTGAATCGTGAACAGGGCACCACGCTGGTGATGGTGACACATGATCAGCAACTTGCCGATCGTTGTCAGCGACATTTTGTAATTGATGCGGGTGTATTACATGAACATCACGCCGCTGATGCAGGGGTTATATCTGCATGAGTGTGACAGGTAAAGTCATTTCGTTTAGTCAGGATTTACGCGAACGAAACGTTAAAGTCATGTTGCTGGCTATGATTATAGCGGTTGCTACGGTAGCCACCATTAATGCCTTTGCTGATCATCTGCAACGTACGTTAATGACGTCTGCCAGTGCTTTTTTGGCAGCAGATCGTCAATTAAACAGCCGAACCAATGCACCGATTCCAGAGGCGTGGTATGCAGAAGCAGAAAATTTTGGTTTAGAAATTGGTCGAATGATTGAGTTTGGCACCATGGTGTCTAATGAAAGCCAATTTCAACTGGTTGCGGTTAAGGCGATTGATAATAATTACCCGTTGCGAGGTGAACTTGAATGGCAGGCCGATCTGGAGGCGGCACGGCAAATTATTACATCAGGGCCCAAGCCTGGTGAAGTCTGGTTGAATCCACGTTTAATGCGCTTATTGGAATTACGTCCGGGGGATGCTCTGGAAGTCGGGGCTACATCACTTGAAGTGACTGGGGTGATCATGCGTGAGCCAGATGGCGGCTTTCGACTTTCCAATCTGGCGCCACGGGTTATGATGCATATTGACGATGTAGCGTCTACCGGGGTTATACAAGAGGGTAGCCGGGTGCGTCATCGTGGTCTGTTTGCCGGAGGTGCCACCAATCTGGCGGATTTTGAAACCTGGTTGGAACCACAGTTAACCGATAATTACCGCTGGGTAGATGTTCGTCAGGGAGAAACCCTGGGGGAATCTCTGGATAAAGCAGAAGGATTTTTATTGCTGGGCGGCAGTCTGGCCGTGTTACTGGCTGTAGTGGCCATTGCCGTTGCCAGCCGCCAATATGCACTTAGTCAGCGGGATCGGGTGGCCTTATTAAAAACTATGGGTCTGACCGGTAAACGTATTCGCAAGTTGTATTTATCCCGACTCGTCATCTGGGGACTGATATCGACAGTGATTGGCTTATTGTTAGCGATACCGGCAGCCTGGTTAATGGCCTCGATGACAGCTCAATTGATGGAACAACCGTTACAGTTTGAATTGGATTTCTGGCAACTGTGGCCAGCTATATTAACGGCTTTGGTCGCGTTGTTTGCCTTTGCCTATCCGCCAATAGATCGATTACGGAATACCCCGGCAATGCGTGTGTTTCGCAGCCTGCCAACCAATGATAAAGGTGCTTTAGCCAAAGATTTGTTGTTGGCTGTTGCGGTAATATTGGGTCTGTTGTGGATCTATGTCAGCGATCTTAAATTGGTAATAGCCTTACTGGGCGCCATTATCACTCTAGTCGTCACTCTGGCTATCGTAGGTGCCGGACTAATCTGGCTGTTACGCAAATTTACGGCAGGACAGGGTAGTTGGCGGTTAGCGGTCATCGCTTTGTACCGACATCGCAACGCCACCTTGTCACAAATGTCAGTGTTTGCCATGACGATTATGCTGGCCGCTACCTTGGTTCTGGTGCGTTCTTCCTTGTTAGCTGACTGGCAGGCACAGTTGCCTGAAGATGCGCCAAATCACTTTTTGCTTAATATTGCACCGGAATCTGTTAATGAAGTTGAAGCTTTTTTTACTGAGCATGATCTAAACAGAAGCCCGCTATACCCGATTATCCGAGGCAGACTGACCGAGATAAATGCACAGCCGGCTCAGGAAGTCGCGTTAAACAAAGATGACGATGAACTGCGCCGGGAATTAAACCTGACGATTTCAGATAGTTATCCGGATGATAATGAAATTGTGGCCGGACAATGGTTTAAGGCGGGAGATACCAAGGGCTTATCAATTGAGCAGTCATTAGCTGAATCGCTTGGAGTAAAGGTTGGCGATGAACTGGGTTTTACAGTGGGTGCTGAAAAAGTGACTGCTAAAATCACCAGTATTCGCAGTGTGCAATGGGACAGTATGCGGCCGAATTTCTTTATTATTTTTCCACCCAATGGTGCGATAGATGGATTGCCCAGTACGTCGCTTACCAGCTTTTATCTGGCAGAGCAGGATAAAGCACTGTTGAATGATTTTGTGCGACAGTTCCCAACGATTTCAGTACTGGAAATTGATCATATTATCGAACGTATTCAGCAAATCATCCGCCAGGTCACGCAGGCTGTTGAAGCAATATTATTAATGATTCTGCTGGCTGCCATTGCGGTGATGGTAGCCGTTGTCAGCGCGACGATGTCTGAACGACAACGTGAGGGGGCATTATTACGTACCTTAGGCGGTCAACAACAATTACTGGTAAGAGCCACGATGATTGAGTTTGCATTGATTGGCTTTCTAGCCGGTATTCTAGGGGTATTTGCTGCAGAAATAGCGGTTTGGGCTTTGCAAAGCCGTATGTTTGATGGCGAGTTTCGCTGGCATTGGCCGGTAGTGGTCAACTTGCCGTTTATCAGTGCTTTTATACTGGCGTTATTAGGACGCTGGCAATTAACGCCGGTATTGACCGTGTCACCCATGTTGTTACTCAGAAGACTGGAATAACGATGCCCGGAATAACGTTATCCGCATTGACTGTATTAATGAATGTTGCATGGCAAAAATAAACGCCCCATTATGTGCGGGTTTGCATCTTTGAAGATGTCTGTTTTGTTTAGGAATGGCTGTGCGTCGAGTTTATCGGTTTATTTTACGGGGATTACTGCAAGCGATATTGGCGTTTGTTCTGTTGAGTTTATTGCTGGTGTTGCCATTTCGCTGGGTGAATCCACCGATCACCATGGTGATGGCTGATAGATGGATTCATTCAACGGAAGACTTTGAATTACGACAATCCTGGTTAAGCTGGGAAGCGATTCCTAAACACGCGGCGTTAGCGGTGGTCACTTCTGAGGATCAGAAATTTCCCTTACACAGTGGGTTTGACCTTAAGGCGATTCAGCAGGCGCTGAAAGAGCGAGAGCGTAGGGGAGGCTTGCGTGGTGCCAGCACTATCAGTCAGCAAGTGGCGAAGAATATGTATCTCTGGACTGGACGCAGCTGGTTCAGAAAGGGCTTGGAAGTATGGTTTACCTTACTGATCGAACTCTCATGGAGTAAGCAACGTATTCTTGAGGTTTATCTGAATATCGCTGAGTGGGGGCCTGGGGTATTTGGCATCGAGGCCGCCAGCCAATATCACTTCAGACTTCCGGCAGCGAATCTGACCCCCATGCAGGCGGCTTTACTCGCGTCTTCATTACCCAGCCCATTAAATTACAATCCAGCGAGGCCAGCGCAGCATCTGCATAAACGTGCTGAATGGAATTTACAGCAGCAACGCAGGCTTGGTGGCGTGCAGTGGTTAGCGCCGTTAAACGAAAAATAATGCAAATCATAACGGGCCGATATAAATGTGAATCAGCTCACATGTCGACGACAAAGCATTGATTCTTCACATGAATTACACATCATCTTAATAAAATGAAAACGTATTAATTGAGTGATAACAGCTTCAATTAACAGTTTTTTCTATAACTATTGGGATTGAGATGATGAGAATGAATACTGAAATGCAGGACCTGGAGACTTGGGTCAGACATTACGCAGACCATAATGTGTTTGAACATAATGGTGAATTAATTGATAGTGAAAGTGCATTTAGTTCTGCCGGTTTACACGCTCAAGCCAAGCCAAGTTATCAGGACTGGCTGGCCACGGTTGCTTAATCAGTTCGGAAATCACCGTGGAGATTAACACGCCAGAAACAATGATTTTCCTGCAAATTTGAAATTCCAGTCTTCTCTTTGAAAAGCAGCCTATTAAGCGTAATGTAAGTTCAGTTATGATGTTTCAACGCTTGTGAATTCGAGGATATTGGCTATGGATATGTCGCAGCACAATATGGAAAATCTGTTTATGCAGCTGGGGTTGGAGAGCAATGAGGAGGCCATTGAAGACTTTATGGCGGATCATACATTGCAGGAAGATGAAAAACTGGAAGATGCCAGCTTCTGGTCAGCATCCCAGGCAGCGTTTATTAAAGAATGTCTGGCTTCAGACTCGGACTGGGCAGAAGTGGTTGATCAGCTTAATGTTCAATTACGCCAGTAATGTTTCTTTACAGAAACATGTTTGATGGTTTAACCCTGAATCGTTTTTATGTCCAGTGAAAGACGTTGGGGTAAGCAAACACAGCTTGCCCTCAGACATTTTTCTATCGGTGAAGAAACCTTTCCCCGGGAATTTATTCGTGCATTAGCTATCGTAAAACGTTGTGCTGCCCAGGCCAATATGGATATTCGCCAACTAGATTTTCAATTCGGCCGGACCATTTCAGAGGTGAGCCTTGAAGTCATAAACGGCGAACATGATCAGCAGTTTCCATTAAGCATCTGGCAATCCGGTTCCGGTACACAAACCCATATGAATATGAATGAGGTCATTGCCAACCTTGCCACACAGCGATTAGATACTGCCAGTCAAATTCATCCCAATGATCACTGCAATATCGGTCAATCCACTAATGACAGCTTTTCGACTGCAATGCATATTGCGACGGTTGAACAAATTCATCATCAGCTGTTGCCTGCATTGGAAAATATGCAACAGCTACTGGAACAGCATGCAGACCAATGGCAAGCCATTATCAAAACTGGCCGTACCCATCTGCAGGATGCCACGCCCCTGACTCTGGGCCAGCAGTTTTCGGCTTATGCCTCGCAAATTAACGCTAATATCAGATGGCTGAGACAAGTCACGGGTGAATTATATTCGGTCCCTCAAGGCGGAACGGCTGTAGGAACGGGGCTAAACAGTACCGTCGGTTTCGCCGAAAAGTTTGCTGAATATTTAACTGAGTTTACCGGTTTACCTTTCACCGCCAGTCAAAACAAACTCTCTTTGCAGGCTGCTCACGATGGGCTGGTCAATGTGTCGGGGGGATTAAATACTCTGGCGGTCAGTCTGAATAAAATCGCTGCCGATATTCGTCTATTAGGATCCGGACCGCGTTGCGGTATAGGGGAATTAAAGTTACCTGAAAATGAACCCGGTTCATCCATCATGCCGGGTAAGGTCAATCCCACTCAATGTGAAGCAATGATGATGGTCTGTGCCCAGGTAATGGGCAACCATATGACGATAACCTTCGCCGGGGCTCAGGGACAATTAGAGTTGAATACGTTTAAGCCGGTAATCATTCATAACCTGCTGCAGTCGATACGATTGCTGGTGCATACCGTAAACAGCTTTACGGAGTATTGCCTGATTGGGCTGGAACCCGATCGACTACGCATCGACGCCTTATTAAACCATTCGCTGATGCTGGTTACGGTCTTATCTCCCGTGATCGGTTACGATAACGCCAGTTTTATCGTTCAACAGGCGCACGCTAATGGAACCACATTACGGGAGGAGGCGATACGCTCTGGTTATATCAGTGCAAAAGCGTTTGATGAACTTATCCAGGCGGAAAAGATGTTGGGGCCTGTTGAGCGTTCATCATCTGGGGATGAATTGAAAGATATATAAAATGGGTGTCACAAATGCTTTGGGATATTCATTGATAAAACAGTGACCAAACAGCATACGTAAGCACAGCTGAAAAGAGTAACCAACAACAGATTATCGCTACGGCAGCATAACGATTTTCCGGTAATTGAATTGGCTTCATTGCAGCTTTTGTCAGACAGTCAGCCCATACCTCCTCCGGTATCAGTTTTACGGCCAGATAAATACCCAACGGCAGAATAAGCAGTTCATCCAAATAACCGATGACAGGAATAAAATCCGGAATAAGATCAACAGGGCTTAATGCATACGCTACTACAGCAATTCCCAACCATTTCGCCATTTCAGGTACTGCCGGGTCCTTGCTGGCTAAATACAGAGCTGAGATATGCAGTTTCAGACCCCTGGCAAACTGTTTTAACGTATTTTTCAACATGGCTTTATATTCAGCAATAGTCAGTAATGCAAAGTGCACTCTTTTAAGACACTAATTTTATTGACATAAAATTCACAATAAATCCGTTTTAATTCCTTACAAAATGCAGTGATTAGTTGGTGTTTATTCATATTGATCACATTATAAAAATTGGATGGGTTTAGATGTTTAATAAAAAATTAAAAAGAGATTTAGCTGAGACATACAGTAAATATAATGAGATTAATAGTCTGATGAATTCAATCCAGTCATCAGTGGCAACCATCCAATTTGATAATAAAGGAATTATCGAAGAGGTTAACGACAGTTTTTTATCCGTTGTGGGCTATGAAAAATCTGAACTGATTGGCAAGCATCATCAGATATTTTGTGATGAGGATTATATCCAGTCTGCTGAATATAAAAGTTTTTGGGAGCAACTTAGTCATGGTAAACAAAAGTCGGGTACGTACAAACGATTCACTAAATCCAGGCAAGTAGTTTGGTTGGAAGCTTCCTATTTTCCGATAACTAACAAGGATAATAAGGTTACCGGTATCCTTAAAATTGCAGCAGATGTCACTCAGTCTCATAACAACATGCGCGATCTTGAAGCAGCGTTTAGTGCATTAAACCGCTCGATGGCGATTATTGAGTTCACTCCTGATGGTCAGATCTTAAAAGCCAACGATAACTTTCTTTCGGTGGTGGGATATACATCAGAGCAGGTGGTTGGCAATCATCATCGTATCTTCTGTTTCGATCAATTTTATGAAGAAAATCCACATTTCTGGGCAGACATCAGTTCGGGAAAATTCTTTTCCGATCAATTCGTCAGGAAAACAGCTTCCGGACATTCCGTCTGGTTGGAAGCCTCTTATAACCCTGTGTTTGACGATGAGGGTAAGGTTGTCAAGGTGATTAAATTTGCCAGTGATATTACTCAGAGAATCGAACATAACGACAGGGTCATGCGTGCAGCAGAAATGTCATTTTCCACCGCGGAGGAAACCTCTCAAATCGCCAAAAATGGTGTTGATTTACTTAATACCTCTGTAGCAATGTCCAATACTATCCTGCAGGATGTATCCGATACGTCAGCGAACATTGAACAGTTGAATAAAGAATCTAAAAACATTGAAAATATCGTTTCTACAATTAACGATATTGCCGAACAGACGAATCTGTTGGCATTAAATGCTGCCATAGAAGCGGCACGTGCAGGGGAGCAGGGCAAGGGGTTTGCGGTAGTAGCTGATGAGGTCAGAAAGTTGGCCTCCAGAACCAGCGAGTCCACTGATGAAATAAAAGAAGTGGTCAAGCAAAATCGTATGCTGACACATGATGTGACACAAAGAATGGATAGTGTGAAGCAAAAAGCTATGGACAGTAATGAACAGCTGACTGCCGTTTCATCAGTTATGACGGAAATATTGCAGGGTGCTGAGGATGTTTCGCGGACAGTTTCTTCACTTTTGTAGGGTGAAAATCTTTGTAGGTCTATTTTGCAAATGTGCGTGAAAAGATTAAAGTTAGCCATTAAACGGGCGTAATAAAGACTATAAATGCACCAACGCAATTATGGAAGACAGCATGAGATTGAAAATATTATTAAGCTTACTTGTCTTCTTCCTTGTCGCCTGTCGCTCTGAAGAGCCTGCAGAACCGACATTACAATTGGCTGGAGTGAATTATCTGGGTGATTTGCCGACGTTGGTGGCCAGTAAAAACAATCTGTTTCAAAAACATCATTTAAATCTTGAAGTGTCTCTTTCCGAGTCTGGAAAGCAAAACCTGGATGACTTGCTCGCAGGCAAAGTTGATTTTGCTCTAATGGCACCAACCCCCTTTACGCTGGACAAATTAGCCAATGCGGATACCCCGCGTCAGGGTAATGAGCCGGTCATTTTAGGGAATCTCCTGCACTCCACCCGGATGAACCAGATATTAACGCTGAAGGGAAGGAATATACAGACAGTCAATGCGCTGAAGGGAGGCAAGGTAGGGCTTAGTAAGGGCACCAATGCCGAATATTTATGGTGGTTATATACCGTTTTTTATCAATTAGATGCCGACAGTGTGGAGCTTATTAATTTGCCGGTTACGGAACTGGGTTCGGCATTAGTTGAGGGAAAAGTTGATGCCATTGTGACCTGGCAACCATGGACAAACCGATATATTGATGAATATGCCGATCAAATTGAGCAAGTAGATGGCAGCCATGTATACAGTGCTAAATGGTTATTGGTGACGACCCGGCAGATGGCTGAGGAAAATCCGGAATACTGTCAGCATTTGCTTGAGGCCTATGTTGAAGCAATCAGGTTGATTCAGTCGGACACTGACAACGTGATGCAGATGTATAGCGAGCAAGCCAA
>NZ_DCSO01000048.1:17267-30319 GCF_002325665.1 Methylophaga sp. UBA1464 | reverse complement strand
ATACAGATGAAATGCCTCTCATCAAATACCAGCCCGCGTTGCATCAATTGAATCTGAATTGGTCATTAATTGCTGAACTTCATCAAAGTATTCAATGGGCCAAACTTAGAGGGCTTGCTGAAACAGACATACAGACGGATGTAATTTCCTGGTTTGCTCCGGAACCGTTGCGTACTATTCAGCCGTTTTCAGTCAAGATTCCCACCATGCAGATTGATGAGAGTCAGCCATGAAGCTGGTTCAAATCGCCATTATTTTTATATGTACAAGCCTGCTGGGATTATTGTTTTTAATCGTGTTAGGTGCCTGGAGTTATCATCAGGTTGAATTAAAACGGGATGAACTGAGCTACCTGGGCTCAATAAAACACAGAATCGATGCGTTATCTGTTGGCAGCGATAATGTGTTGATATTTCGTCCCGATGACAGACTTTGGCAGATTTTTTTAGGTGATGCCCGAGCGATTCAGGCAGATCTTACCGCTCTGGAAAATGGTGGATTCAATGCTCAGCTTGCAGTGCGGCATATAGATCAACTGATTAAATCAGTTGAAGATGCCTATAAAACACTGCCGGAAAATATCGATCTGATAAGCAATGATTACCGGATTAATCCATTGACCCTGCCATTAAGATCGAGACTGCTTATCAATCAGGTAGCGGATCATGGCATTGCCATAGAGAGCGCGATAGATCAGTTAATGCTGGAGAATCAGCAGAGCATTCAAAGCTATATAAACCGTATTTTATTGCTGTTTATACTGTCTACGCTATTGTTTGGCGTGTTGTGTGTGATCGCCTTCAGTATGATGTATCAGCGTATTGCTGTACCTACCCGAAATCTTATCAGCACCATACAACAAGTGTCTCAAAACGATGACAAAGCACGTGCAAAAGTTATCGGCAAAGATGAAATGGCTGAGTTATCAATTGCCTTTAATGCACTTCTGGATCAAAAAGATCATTCGAATCAACAGATCCTCCAGCAACAAAGCGAGTTAAGCAAACAGGCTCATTTACTGGAGATAGCGGGTCGAGTTACCCGTTTTGGTGGCTGGTCGATAGATATGATGACTAAACAAGTGAAATGGTCCAATATGGTGGCTAACATTCATGGCAAACCGAATGGCTATTCTCCTACTCTTGATGAAGGGTTTTCATTTTATATTCCAGAGCATCAATCGCGGGTTAAAGAACTGTTTCATGCTTGCTCAGAGCACGGAACACCTTTCGATGTGGAATTGCAGATCATCAATTCTGCCGGGGAGCTGATTTGGGTTCGTTCATCTGGTGAGGCTGTACGTAATAGCGAAGGCGAAATCACTGCCTTGCAAGGTGCTTTTCAGGATATTACCGAACGTATTGAACTGGAAAACCGTCTGCGTCAATCTCAACGCCTGGAAGCTGTCGGGCAGCTGACTGGCGGTGTGGCACACGACTTTAATAACCTGTTAACGGTCGTTATTGGTAATTCACAAATTATTACCGAGTCACTGGATGAATCCAGCCGTCTCAAACCGTTAGCGGATATGATTCTGCAAGCGGGGTATCGAGGGGCAGAGTTAACCCGTAGTTTATTAGCCTTTGCCCGAAAACAACCGCTTGAACCAAAACCGGTAAAAATCAAGCAATTAATCCAGCAACTATGGCCATTGCTGGAACGGGCCGTAGGGGCTGAAATTTCAATTCAGTTAATGGCCGATGATCAGCTTCATCAGGTCATGATTGACTCCGGTCAATTTGAAAATGCTCTGCTGAATCTTGCCCTGAACGCCAAAGATGCCATGCCGAAGGGAGGACGCATTGTCATAGAAGCACAAAATACGCATTTACCCGATCGGTATGCACAGGAGCATGAGATTAATACGGGGGATTATGTCGTTATTGCTATTTCAGATTCAGGTTTCGGTATACCTGCAGAGATACTTGATAAAGTATTTGAACCGTTTTACACCACAAAAACAAAAGACAAGGGTACGGGTCTGGGACTCGCCATGGTGTATGGTTTTATCAAACAAAGTAATGGTCACGTTAATATCTACTCGGAACCAGGACAAGGCACTACAGTCAGGCTTTATTTGCCAGTTGCGACCAATAAAAATGTTCCTTCGGATAACGTGTCGTCTGTTACCACCGATTTAAAGAAGGGAAATGAACAGATACTGGTCGTTGAAGATGATCCATTGGTTCGTGAGTATGTCATCTCGCAATTGACAAGCCTGGGATATGAAGTGCTTTCCGCTGCAGACGGCAAGCAGGCAATGCAAATTCTTGAATCCGAACAGACTATTGATTTGCTGTTAACCGACGTTGTTTTGCCTGAAGGTATGAATGGACGGAAAATTGCCGAACAGGCACTTAAGTTACGGCCCGGGCTGCGAGTGTTATATACATCTGGTTATACTGAAAACTCTATTGTGCACCATGGCCGACTGGATCCTGGTGTGTTGTTATTATCTAAACCCTACAGTCGTGAAGAACTGGCGAATAAAGTTAGAATGGCGCTAGATGTGTCACCTGCATAACCTGTGGATTATCGTTTATAGCCTGCTGGTGGCAATCCAACCCGCTGAGCCTGAAAGTTTTCCGGTTATCTTGTAAAAATTACATGATTAATTCACTGTGCTCGCATGAAAATTTCATAATAAACACGCCAGTTTTATAGTGAACAATAACATTATATTTAAGCTTTAAGTTTATGATATTAAATAGTATATTTGGCTGTACTGTTTGTTCCTGAACCGCTCCTGATAAATCTGGCACAAGGTTTGCGATGGAGCTTGTTACAAGGAAAGCTTCATCGGCACTTTCTTTGATAGATTTTTTTAGTCATCAAGTTCACTAAAAAGTATGCCGATAATTAAAATAGGAGAATGAAATGTTTAAACAACTATTTCTTTCAACGGCCTTGGCGACAGCTTTTATCGCGACACCTGTACTCGCTGGCGATCATGATAAACATGATGCTAAAGGTGAGTCACAGACATATGACAATGTCGATAGAGATGATAAAAAAGTGACGCCAGATAAAAAAGCGTATGACAAAAACAAATCGGATGATGAAAATGCTAAACATCCTGCCCATGAAATGGGTGAAGGTGACCCTGCCAGGGAACAAGGCCAATAGTATCCTCTAGATTTATCAGTTTAATGAGAATGTAGTGTATTTAGTGGAAGAAAGATTTTCTGGCCGATTTCTCAGTGTCGGCTGGAAAATTCATTCAAGGATGTGACGCTACGTTTTCATTACCTTTCAATATATTTGATAATCTTAATGACTGATTTGTAATTTCTGCGCTAATCTAACGCTTGTTCCTCAATTATCCCCCCGTGATGCCAATCCTAATAATATGTTGGATGTCAAAACTCATACCTAAGACGTGGAATAGCAATCCCAACGTTTTCTATTAGAAAAACACTGACCTTTTTATAACTGTTTAAGTATCTGGCAAGCATGGCGTCCTTCGCTTAACAGGATGATGTTTTTATGAATACACGCATCATTCCAGCCAAATACATTATCGGGTGCGGCATGTTTGGAGAAAAATTCCAGGTCAACAGCTGTCGTATCGGCAAACTGGTAAACTTCGATACGTTCACTGTACCATTCACCCACCCAGCCAACTTCAGCATTTTGAATTAATGTTTGACGTTGATACTGTTTTTCAAATCCGGCAGCTTCGACATCCTTAATTCTAATCAACTGGTCATTGAAAGTGATTTTGTAGCTCAGCATGATGCCCGCAATAATAATGACGATAAACATGCAGTAAATCAGATAATCGGTCGCCGTTAATCCCGGGTTTCGGGCATGACATTGAACACATGTTCTGGCCTTACGAGCGACTTGGTATTCACAAACCTTGCATTTAACCAGTCTTGCCATAAATATTCCCTTTTTTGATTACCTGGATAATTAGCTGGGGAGTTTCCGATAATTGTTGATAATCCGGTGTACCCTCTCACATGCCTGAATATATTCCAGGATCATGACTGTGGGCGGTGACTGGATGCTTTCAATACTTAAGCGGGTATATTCGAGACGATGTATTAGATTTCCCAGTCGTGGATCCAGAACCGTCAGATTTCCGATTTCAATTTTGCCTAGCAAAACCGACTCGTTCTTATTCTTCCTATCAGCGTTCGGCATTCCATAGATTTCCTTTTCCAACACATGCCAGGCTTTACGCATTGAATAGATCGGAAATACCGATGCTTCCTTTTTCAGGGAGGCCCACTCCATGGATGCTTTTTTTGCGTGGTTGTTAGCCATAAATCACCAATAACGGCTATTGAAATTAGACTTTATGCTCAGAGCTTAGCTGTTGTTTGCGCTGAGCAAGCTTCTCGCCAAGTGATAGCAGATCCACGTCGCTTTTTTTCAATAACGGAAATATTTCTTTTTCTTCTTCCCTGACGTGATGTTCAATGTATTCCGAAAGCACTTTGACTTTGGCATCAAACAGTTCTTCGTCAGCCTGCATTTGTTGAATTTCTCTAATCAGAAGTTTGGCACTGTCATGCTCAACCAGCGCCTCATCGACCAGATCGGTCGAGTCAGCCAGCTTTTTACGAAAAGCCGGATAAATAATTTCTTCTTCCAACTGTGTATGCAGTATAAGTTCAGCACAGATTTCATCCGCCAGATTTTTCTTTCCAATATAAGCGTATGGCCCTAATTCCTCATATTGAGCGAAGGCCTTTTCAACCTTACGGTGATCGTTTTTTAACAAGGTTATGGCATCTGTATGCTGCACTTGCACTTGCGAGTCAGTCATATTTTTGTCCTGTTGGATTCAATAAAAGATAGAACGGTATTGCAATATGTATACCCGTGATAATGAATCCTATGCGAAGGCTTGTCATTGCTGATATTGATCTATGTTGTAAAAGTGATGACGTTATAAAACAAAATGTAATATGGGTAAAAATTACTGAGATACAGAGAAAAAATTATAGGTTTTGGGTTTGCCGAGTTGCATGACTCTGCCGGAGCTCATGAAATATGTTAAAAACCAGGCTGTTTGTCATCTGGCATAGGGCTTGCTGAATACCATGGACTATTCATTTATCGCTGAATGTTTAATCGGGAGATTTGGGATGAACGAAAAACAGATTATGAATTCATCAGTAATGACGGTGCCTGGTTTTGTCAGTTTGAGAGAGGCAGCAGAAATAATGGATCAGGAGCATGTCGGGTATCTTGTCGTCGCCAGTGATGATGAGTTGATTGGAACCATTAGCGCTAAAGATATTATTTTACACGCTGTATCTGATGGCAAAAACATATACAAGACAACGGTTGCAGAAGTGATTACGGCGAATATTCCTGAAAGTTATGAAGACGACCCCGCAAATGATGTCACACAGCCAATGAATGAAAAGCAGGCTCACCAGTGCCTGTGGTAAACCTGTTTAATTTCACTGGTATCAACTTTAGTAAGTCATAACCAAAGGTCGCCGGAGTAAAAAGTTTATATGACCATTATTTATCAATTAATCAGTAAGGAGTGACTATGTTAAAAACCATCATGTTTACCATAACATTTGCTTTCGCTTCGATTATGTTATCTGGCTGCTCAGATGAGCAGGACGATCGCATAGGCCAGGATAATGAACTCAATGCAGATCCTGAGTGGAGTGAAAACCCTTATGGTGATGAGGAAGGTCAAGATGCCGATAACCCTCAATCAACCGATGAAATGAACCGTAACAAAGATGATGATGATCTGAACGAACCTTACCCTGATGAGGACCCGGCTGGTTTGGAAGAGGCTGCAGAGCAGGGCATAAGCCAGCAATATTGATTGGACTAGCCAACCAGTAGACAAAATAGCCGGTAATGAAGCGGAACATTAAAAGCCCGGTAACCGCATTCGGTTTACCGGGCTTTTGTGGCTGTTAATGAATTTTTTTGTCCGCCTGCCCCCCCTGTGGCTCCTGTCTCCACGGTTTCCCTTCACAAAAAGCGTAATTCTTACAATCCGCCGTGCAGCCTCTGCAAGGCAGTCGTCGACTTTCCGGAATGTTTTTTATTTTATCTTCAGCTTTACTATCGCACATTGCTTTTACTCTTAAGATTACCTGTAGAACAAAGTACTGCCAGTAAAGTGAATACGGTGTGAAATAGCATGGGGTAAATGCCTGTCAGGCCCTGAAATATCGTTTGCTGAAGAAAATATTTCCTTCAGCTTCTAACGTATAAATTATGATTATGTTATTCACATAGCGGAACAGACTCTGGCATTCAGAAAATAGTCACCCCATCAAAAATTCAATCTGCTTTTAAAGGAATCAATTATGCGTTGGAAGGGTAGACCTAAGAGCAGTAATATTGAGGATAGGCGCTCAATGCGTGTTTCTCGTGCAGGTGGTATGGGCGGTGGTGGCTTAAGATTATTGCCACTGATGTTTCGTTTTCTTGGTTTTAAAGGCACCTTGCTGTTAATTGTCGGTGTAGTGGCTTATGGCTTATTTACCGGTAACCTTGGCAATATATTGAATGTTGTTGGTCTTGGTGAAAGTCCAACCAGTACAGCATCCTCAACAACATTAAATGAATCTCCGGAAGAAAAGGAACTGGTTGAGTTCGTCTCCGTAGTTTTAGCGGATACAGAACAAACCTGGAGCAATATTTTTGAAGATAACGGCCAGCGCTATCAGGAACCGCGGTTAGTATTATTTCGTGGGGTGGTGCGTTCAGCCTGCGGTACAGCCCAATCAGCCATCGGGCCTTTTTACTGTCCCGGCGATCAGCAGATTTATCTGGATTTGAATTTTTTTGATGAACTGGCAAACCGTTTTGGTGCCCCGGGAGATTTCGCGCAGGCCTATGTGATTGCCCATGAGGTGGGACATCATATTCAAACATTGATGGGCATATCGTCCAGGGTTCACGCCGCGCGCAGTAAATTAAGTGAAGTAGATGCCAATAAACTTTCAGTGAAACAGGAACTGCAGGCGGATTGTTTTGCTGGCATCTGGGCCAATCATGCCA
Organism: Methylophaga sp. UBA1464; assembly: GCF_002325665.1. Taxonomy (NCBI): domain Bacteria; kingdom Pseudomonadati; phylum Pseudomonadota; class Gammaproteobacteria; order Thiotrichales; family Piscirickettsiaceae; genus Methylophaga; species Methylophaga sp. UBA1464. The sequence continues at coordinate 23,323 of NZ_DCSO01000048.1, read as the reverse complement.
ACGAAAAGAGACAGTTGCTGGAAACCGGAGATATCGCAGAAGGCTTACGTGCAGCCAGCGCAATCGGTGATGACACCCTGCAAAAACAATCCAAAGGCTATGTCAGCCCGGACTCGTTTACCCATGGCAGTGCATCTCAACGGATGCATTGGTTTAAAGCCGGTTTTGAATCGGGTGATATTGCAAGTTGTAATACCTTTGCAAATGGTTAGGATCCTATTGGGTTTGAACTCCCAGTGTTCGCATATTGGCTAACAGGGGGAATTACGCCTTAAGGATTATTGCTTGCGGGCCTGGATAGCATCAACATAGAATGGCGCGTTTTTTCTTAATAATTATTTGGAGTGTAACAATGTCAGAACCCGTATGGTTTAGAACCGGAGAAGCCACCGTCTTTGCCAGTGAAGATCAAGGCACGGATGCAATGCCGGAAATTTTGATTGGCAGTACCAAAGGACCTGCAGGTCAGGCTTTTGCTAATTTGATGGGACAGACTGAAGGGCACACACGTATGTTTGCCATTCGCGCGACCAACCAGCAAGTTAAACCAGCCACCATGATTGTGCCTAAAGTCACAATTAAATCAGGAAGTTATGTCGCCTTGTTTGGTGGTCCGGTACAGTCGGCAATTGCTGATGCCGTATTGGATAGTGTTATCGAAGGTGTGATACCAAAAGAACATGCCGATGACTTATGTATTGTAGCGATGATCTGGATTGCCCCGGATGCGGCAGCAAACCCGGATGTGGATCGTAAGGATCTGTATCGTACTAACTACGAAGCCATGAAGCTGGCAATTAAACGTGCTATGTCGGGGTCACCGACGATTGATGAGCTGATCGCCAACCGTAACAAGATCCACCATGAAATGTATGATCCTGAAACGGGTGAATCTGCCTGGTAAGCTAACGCTTTATGCAATAAAAAACCCTCTTTGTGTTCGCAAAGAGGGTTTTTTTATAACTAGGGTCTGAAAGAACAACAGACCCTAATATCTGAGAGTTGCTCTCCAAGATGAATTTTAATTATCGTTATATAACTTTTCATAGAAACCGCGTTCAAAATCTCTTAATGGCTTGCGGGCAACATTACGGTTATCACTATCCGAATGATAATTGGAAAGCAACTGAACAAAATATAACGACTTACCAGATTTAGTGTTGATTTTACCGGCCAGATTGTACACACCATAGATGGAACCGGTTTTTGCCGTCACTTTTCCGGTCAACGGTGCATTAACCAAACTGCTGCGATACTGCAGGGTGCCTGATTGGCCTGCCACTGGCAGGGTTTCGATTAATCCCAGTTCTTTGTTACTGAAGATAAATTGTACGACCTGCATCAATTGTTTTGCGGTGACGCGGTTATTTCTCGATAAACCCGAACCATCCAGAATGATAGCGCGTGACAAATCAATATTGGCTTTGTCTTTGAGTACTGCCTTGGCAGCGGCTGCACCATTTTCATAACTGCCGGGTTGTTTGTAATAAATACGGCCAACCGTTTTCAACAGGTTGTCAGCAATCAGATTGTCAGACCGTTTCATCATGACATCAATCAGTTTCAGTAATGGTTCCGATTGATGCAGAGCAATGACCGTACCTGTAGCCTTATCGTTGCGAATGATTTTCCCTTTCAGACGGATACCGGCGCGATCGAGTTCTTCCTGCAAAACCTTGCTCAGGTACATGGTGGTGTTTTGTACGGCCAGATGGAAATTGACTGGCAAGCGATGCGATCCTACACAGCCATTGAGTGAATATTGATTCCAGTTATCTGCGGTAAGTTTGAGGTCACAATCTATGTTCTGGTTCTCCAAACCTTCCCGGATGATGATATCGTCAGCACTGATATTGATATAGGGAGAGCCACTGGCTCTTAATGCTTTTACCGGAGCCGGTGTGGTGCCTTCAATTTTCCCGTAAACACAGTTGCCATTCATGGTAATACTGCTTGAAGGAGCACTGTAACAGACTCCCATAATATCCCACGGCACGCCAATAGCGCGTTCTGACGTGTCAAAAGCACCGCCGTTTAAATACAGATTCCCTTCAATTGTCGTTTGTTTTAGTTTGAGTTTTTCTACCAGAACACGCAGATGCGTCCGAGTGAATGTCGGGTCACCACTGAAATTAATAATGATATCTTTATCTGATGTTTCTACCGTTGTTTCAAAACGGAAATCTTTATCAAGTGTTAACCGAGCAGCAAGGCCGGTAATGATTTTTTGCAGACTGGCTGGTTGCTGGANNCGCTTTACCATTGGCAGAATCTACGACATATACGGCGATATCGGCCCCTTCGGGTGTCGGTTTACCATTCAGGCCAGGGTCAGTGAAAACTTGTGTCGCTTGACTAGGAGTAGCAGTAAAAAGCAGCAATGCGAGAGTGAGATATTTGGTCATACAATCCAGTTATACGAGAGGTTAGCGTTGAAAGACTGCAAAGCCTAACATGAAAAATGGCATTTGATTTAAATTCAAAATGCCATTGTCAAAGTGACTCCCTCACTTTAACGGCATTTTCATATCAGCTTTCAGAGTACATCGGTTTGTTGTCGGCTACATTTATCCAGCCTTTGGCGATACGGTAAATTACCCAGACGGCATTTGCCAGCAGAATAAAAACACCAATAACGACAGCACTCAATAAAGCACCGATCAGACCCCATAGCAAACAAAACCAGAATGTACGGATCTGCCAGCGGAAATGTGACTCGAGCCAGGTGCCTCTTACATCATCGCGTTTGATGTAATTGATGATAACTGCAACTAAAAACGTCAAACCGACAATAAATGATGCGGCCTGCAGAGCATAAATCACGATTGTCAGTGTTTTGGCTTGATTGGGAACAGGATTAATTGGTTTTTCGGAATTTGGAATAACGCTTGGTTCAGACATGTTGAGTTCCTTGATAATCTGCCCGCAAAGGATAAATCTTTTTGCGGGCAGATATCAAAAGTTTAAATTTAACAGCAATGGAAAAAAACTAAAGTGGGGAAGGGGGGATCCTAGAACCAGGTCAATTAAGTATGGATTAATGAGGAATAGCGTTTGAGCATTGCTCACAGGCATTAATATACTGGGCCCGGTTATAGTACTTTCTTCTTGCTACGTAAATTGCCGTTTTACAATCGGGTAGGTCTCCCAGTGCAATACAGTCTGCAGAACGGGGGAGGTTTGGACAGGTTTCAGGACAAACACGATGAATTTCACATGTGTTGCTGGTCAGGTTGGGATTTGAATCCAGATAATAACTCGCCATAATGCTATCTCCCTGAATATAACGATATTAAATTTACTTTTAGAGTGTGTCTAAGCAGTAATTTATGTGCTTATTATTACCAAGTTTTTGTACGTCACAGTAAATGAATAATTCCCTTTATGTTGGGAAACTTTGCCTGTATAAACTAAGGAAAATGGAAATCATTCGTGTTTACAGCATATTAGCCGCTCAATTCATTAAAACTTTTTTTTGTTGGAAATAATATACAGAGATCCCATCACTGAATGGTAGCTTGAGAAAATTCACATGTCCCGGATCGGACCTTTATGACTTGTCTGAAATGGTTCTGCTGTGCTAACAAGGTAACAGGCATTGAAAGGAGCTGAGCTCTATGAGCAAAGAGATCGAACAAAGCATGATCATTCTGGCCCGACATCGGTTGAAATGGTTGAGGGTGGCGTTAGCAGGACGCGATGCTGACCTTAATCTGGTACAAAATACCTTTCATCAGCTGACCGGCTTAACCAGTTTACGGTTTGTACAGGATAATGGGCTGAGTCCTGCAACAGCAAAAGAGCTTGCTATCATTGATAATCTGGCGATTTTGAATGTTCAGCAGCAACATCCGGAAGTGTTGGAGAAGTTTTCCAATGAATCCCAAAAGCTGTCTAAATATCTTGATATGCCAGCAAGGGATTTACTCGACCTGCTATTTAAAGATGGCGAGCGATTTCAGAATCAGGAAGCCATTTCTGTCGCCATGCATCGTGGATTGATCAGCGATATCCATCATGAAAAAGAAGCGTATGCCCGACTGGATGCACGAGAACAGAAAAGAGATGGCTGAAGCGTACATATCACCATTTAATCGACTTGCCTTGCCAGTCAACAAAGGACAATTCACCGTCAGCAGGCAGGTTTTTTAATATCTCAAACAGTCTGTCGGCTACAAAGTCAGGGCTGAATAATTTGTCTTCGGGCACGTTGGCACTGTACGGGCGGGAAAGCGGGGTGTCAGTGGTAACTGGATGAAAGGCAATTAATTTTACCTGTTTGGCCCGACGTGCATATTCAATAGCCGTCGTTTTTAACAGCATATTCAACGCTGCTTTGCTGGCCCGGTAGCTGTACCAGCCACCTGCATGATTATCTTTGATGCTACCGACCCTTGCACTGAAGATGATTAATTGACAGTTCATTGACTGTTTAAGTACCGGTAAAAGATGTTTCAGCCAGAGCACTGGCGTTATGGTGTTGATATTCAGGATGTGGCTGATCGAATCTGCAGAGAGTTCTTCCAGCCGTTTTTCAGGTTTTATGTCACCATCATGCAATACACCGTGACAGATAAAGACTTTTTCAAAATTACGCTGTTCATCATAAAACTGCATGGCCAGTTTGTTCATACTGGCCTCGTCATATTTCGATTGATGCCAGATAACTTCGGAAAACTTATCAGGTGGAAGTCCACGGCTGATAACAACAATGTTTTCTGCCCTTAAGTAAGTTAAAAGTTTATCAATAATGGCCTGAGCAATTTGCCCACTGCCACCAATCACCAAAGCGGATGTTTTCATTTATCAAGTATCCGCTAAATAGTGTGAAATTTGTGTGTGAAAAGTGAATTTTATTTTCTGCAGGATTCAATAAAACAGTTCTCTAGCTTATTGTTCAGCCACACTGCAGAGTACTGACATTATTTTTTCCGACTTTGGCATTGGAGATGACTGATTGAAAACATCGACACCACAACAGCATTGTCGTCTTGTTGGGTAAAAATTAGCCTCGAGCAATGATGGCTATGAAAGATAACAGCTGGAACTAGCGAATCTAACGCAGTTTCTCATTCAGAAAACTTAACAGGCGGTGCCAGGATTTTTCATCTGCATGTACATCGTAATGCGGGTTTCCTGCTTTGGTAAATGAATGCTGAGCCCCACCATAAACAATCATTTCATTAGGGGCACCATCTTTTTCCATGGCCATACTCAACATGCTGAATTCTTCCATAGAAATATTGGCATCCGCTGCACCATGCTGCACCAGAATTTCAGCCTGAACATGCTTATAATCCTGATCTTCTGGCGTCCCCAGACCACCATGAATGGCAACAAAACCCTTCATTGGTGAACCAGAGCGAGCCATTTCCAGAACTGCGGTACCGCCCAGGCAATAACCGATCATCACCGCATTATCGGTGGCTGCGCCGAGCTGTTTTGCCTGGTTGATGCCCCCATTGATTAAATCCCGCATACGTTGCCGATCCCGATACAATTCTCCGGTATGATGGCGCCTGTCTGCTATTTCAGCTGGCCGAATACCGGCTCCGTAGATATCAACTGCAATAACGGCATAACCAGCCTGATACAGCATATTGGCACGTTTAATTTCATAATCGGTAATGCCATCCCAGTCATGAATCAGAATGACTAATGGTGCAGCATCAGCGGGACTGACATAGTAGCTTTCAAATTGTTCTCCATTGACTTCGTATTGAACCGGTTGTGCCAATACCTGATAACTGAAAAGCCAAATAACGACAAACACTGCCCATTTCATTTTTGAACACCCTGCCATAAAAATGATGCTACTTTAGCAGACAGAATAGCGGGTTACGTTGGGAGCAATTCCTGAGATCAATATGCAAGGTTTTATAAACGGATTCACTGGCCAGCCTATTCAGTCGGCATTCATATATAGTGCTTTATTGTTATTATGAAAAAAGCCAGGGACAGCTTAGAAATACCATGATAAGTCGCCTCAAAATGTAGGCTGTAAAAAGCAGTGAAAACTTATCCCTGTCATCTGCTGACAAATGCATATAAAAGCG
>NZ_DCSO01000048.1:15833-17182 GCF_002325665.1 Methylophaga sp. UBA1464 | reverse complement strand
TGACAAATGCATATAAAAGCCATATTGACTCTGCTGTTCTATTTTTTCTAAAACACTATTAACGGACTCGTGCCTGTTCCTATGAAAAAACTTTCAAAGTGTTATCTGGATTTTTTGAGTTTATTCGCATGGAATAAACTGTTGAGCTTGCTCCTGTCACTATTGGTGCCCGGATTTATCACGGTTCATGCGGAAGAGGTGGCAACTCCAGCTGTTGATTGTGGTGAAGCGGATATTCGTTACATTGATAGTCCGGAGCTTACCAGGGCAGAACGGATAGCATTAATGGAAAAAGCTTTTTTTGATTCACTTAACCGCTTCGAATTATGCAAATTAACCGACCCCAATAATACATCTGCTGACAGTAGCAATGGTGCCGATCAGGGAGGCGGTGGACTTGAAGGCAGCAATGGCAATAATAACTCAGTTGCCAGTCAGGATATGCAGGGAACCGAGCCGGAAACTCAGGAATCAATGCCACCTGAAATGAGTGGAACAGATTATGAAGAAGACACTGTTAATGGCCAATCTGGTGTTCCGGTAACTGCCGCGAATAATGGTGCTATTCCAGAAGATATTCCATCAGCCAATAATGATGATGCCATCGCTTCACAAATCAGAGTGGCGGCAGAAGCAGAACAGGATCCGGAAATCAAAAAGAAACTCTGGAATGAGTATCGCAAATATAAGGGGATGAGCGTTGTTGAAGATTGAAAATTTCAGATCACCGTCTAAATTTCTGATTTACATGATCATTATGATGCATGTACTTACGGGCTGCGCGACGACCTCCGGTAGTGCCGGTGATGTGAAAACCGGACCACAGCTTGCCTCAGCTCAGGATGAACCCAAAGAGATCCCCTATCAGGGAATTAAACTGGATGTCATCATTCCGGTCTTTTCACCGGGGCTTTCAGATAAAGCCGCCGATTATGAAGAAGAAGGTATCTGGCCGGAATTAAGACGAGCTGAAGCCAATCGTTTTGCCTATAAGTTAAAAACTGCCCTGGATGAAACCGGTAAGTTTGGTGCCGTACGTGTTGCACCGAATAGCACGGCTTCAGGTGATTTATATACGGTGGGCGAAATTATCGAATCTACTGGGCAGGAAGTTGAGTTTCGACTTAATGTAGTGGATGCCAGTGGTAAACAGTGGCTCAACAAAACGATAGATCACGAGGTAAATGAAGGTTTCTACAAAAATCCTCGTAATGATGGCAAAGATCCTTATGATCCGGCTTTTGCCGAAGCCGCTCAAGCGATTGTAGACGCCTTACTCAAGCAACAGCAACGCGAGCTTGCTCAACTGCAGAATATTGCCGATTTACGTTTTGCTGCCAGTTTTAACG
>NZ_DCSO01000048.1:0-15748 GCF_002325665.1 Methylophaga sp. UBA1464 | reverse complement strand
CTGCCAGTTTTAACGAACAGGCGTTTATGGAGCATCTGGATACCAGCGGTCGGCAAATCAAACTGGTGAGTATGCCGAGTGATGCTGATCCGATGTTTGAACGGGTGAAATCGGTCCAGGTCAGAGAACAGCTGTTTATCGATAATCTGCAACAGAACTACAGCGCGTTTTCACAGCAAATGGATGACAGTTATCTGGCGTGGCAGGAAGCCAGTGCGGCTGAAATGCAGCTGCGTAAAGAAGCCAAAACAAAAAGCATCTGGAAAATGATAGGCGGGGCAGTTTTAATCGGTGCCGCGGTGGCTGCCGCTACATCAGGCAATTCCAATGACCCTCGCTTTGCCCGAGATATTGCTACTGTTGCAGGGGGGATTGGTGGTGCCGTGCTGCTGACCAGTGGCTTTAAATCACGTGAAGAAGCCAAGTTTCATCAGGATGCATTAAATGAATTGGGAGAGTCTATTAATCTGGAAATGGCTCCCCAGGTGATGACTTATGAAGAAGAATCAGTTGAGTTAACCGGTGATATCGATGAGCAGTTCCGTCAATGGCGTGCATTTTTGAATCGTATGTATCAGTTGGAAGCCACGCCAGATGTTCAACTGTAAGAGATAAGCATGATCACGCAGAAAATCGCTGAAGCTAAACTTGCCAAACGAAAGCTATTTTTCCAAACACTGATTATCATTTTGCTGCTCAGTGTGTTGTGTGTGCTGTTAATTGTCTGGGCTTCGATGCCAAAAACCATACATGACAGCAGCGAAGCCGAATCGTCGCAGACATTGGATATTGTGGATATCCCAGTGGTAACGGAGAGTGCGCAGGATAATGAAACGCTGCGGCAGGCTTATCTTGAGTCCTATGCTCATTATGAAAACACACTGAAGCCCGAGCTGAACAAGATTGAACTGGAACAATGGGATAAAGCCTTGGCTGAGCGTTTGAACACCACAGAAAGGTCGGCAATCAAACAGTTTGGTGAAGCGAAATATGCTCAGGCGAAAGCCACCCTGGATACACTTATCAAGCATGCAGAAACGGCGATTACTGACAGCCAGGATCAATTTAAAACTGCCATCCAGGATGCCCGGCAGGCTTTTGATAACAACCAATACCAACCGGCAAAACTGGCTATTTCCAAAGCGTTAATGCTGGATAATTCTTCACAGCAAGCAATTGATCTGGCGGAAAGAATCGAGCAGTTACCTGAAATTGCTTCACTGGTTGATCAAATCAATGTGGCGAAAGTGGAAAATGATCTGCAAACTGAACTGACATTAATCAATCAATTATTAACGTTAACACCGGAAAGGGAAGCCCTGAAACAGCGCGCTCAAACGTTACAGTCCACCCTTGATAATCAAAAATTTCAGTCTTTTATCGCTCAATCCTATACTGCAATTGAAAATGGTCGTATTGATGCGGCTAAAACAGCACTCAATCAGGCAAGAAATATTCATCCTAATCGCGCCGAGATCAGTGATGTCAATTCGGCGATACTGCAATACGAAAAAAATCAGCGGGTTCAGAACGCGTTGAGCAACGCCAGACAGGCCGAGACAAAAGACGACTGGCAGACTGTCAAAACCAACCTTGAACAGGTTATCAAAGAAACCCCCAACAACCAGACAGCAACCGACAAGCTGGCGATGGCAAATGCTATTTTGTCACTTAATAATAAGATTGATGACTACCTTAAAACACCTTATCGCCTGTCAAATGGTCAACTCAGTGAACAGGCGCGTTCGACAATTAACCAGGCCACCAACTATCGTAATCAAAGCCCGTCGCTCACCACTAAACGTCGCGAACTTGAGAATGTGTTAACGGCTGTGAACAGAACCATCCCGGTAGAAGTGCGTTCGGATAATAAAACCCATATTCAGGTGCGCGGGGTGGGTAATGTTGGCGTCATTGATGCAAAAGAGATTCAGCTCAAGCCCGGTCAATATACCTTTGAAGGCAAACGTCCGGGGTTTAAGTCCAAGCTGGTTGAAGTCACCATTCCTTATGATGTCAGTCGTTATAGTCTGACGCTGGTGTGTGATGAGCCCATTTAACCAGCAGCTGGAGCTTGCCAGAAAACGTCAGCACAGAATGTATCTTTGGTTGCTGACAACCTTTGTTGTGGTTTTCCTGATTATATTGACGATTATCTTTGCCTCCCGTGGTACACGTATAGAAATTAAGCCGGATGATGCAACTGACGTATCGATTAATGCCGATTCCTGGCTGGCAATGGTGCTGTTCGGTTCGGTTTACTCACTTGCCGACACGACTGAAATTGAAGTCACTGCAGATGGTTTTTATCCCTATCAGCAAATTATTGAGCAGACTGATTCCGGTAAAGTCCTGCGCATCACGCTCACGCCCTTACCCGCAAAGATTGTGCTCGCAACCTTGCTTAAAGACAATCAAACCGCCTGGTTAATGGAGGAGCAGGTTCTTGCGGTGGCTGATATTCTCGAATACGAACTGCCTGCCGGAGAGCATCAGCTCATTGTTCAGCATCCTCACTATCAAACCATGACTATCGACTTATCACTCAATCGCGGTGAAACAGTGGCTCAGGATGTTGAATTGCAACCATTGCAGGGCGAATTGACGGTGAATTCCGATCCCAGTGGTGCCTTAGTGACTATTTATGATGTGGAAGCGGGTAAAACACCTTTGACCTTGCCACTGCAAGGTGGCTGGCATCACGTCAAAGTATCACTGGCAAAATATGAAACCACCGAAGAAACCATTGAAATTAAAAACAGTAAACCGACGTTAGAACGAAATTATCGTTTATCACCGGAAACGGCTGGTGTGCGTTTAAACCTGAAACCTTCTGGAGGGCAACTGACATTAAATGGGTTACGCATAGAAAACGCGCAACTTATCTCGGTTGAAGCCGGTAAATCACATCAACTCACCTATTCCAAGCCGGGCTATTTTAGTCAAAGCGAAACCTTCACCTTGTCGACTAATGAAAAGCGCAGCTTCGATATGTCGCTGCAACCTGAGAAGGGCAAGGTAGAAGTGCTTTCTACACCACCGGCGACAGTCACGGTTGATGGTAAACCCATGGGTAATACGCCTATTGAATTGGATTTACAGGCAGTTTCTCACGATATTCAGCTCAGTCTGAAGGGTTACCGAACGGTCGAGAAATCCATCACACCAACTGCTGCAGAAGCCCAGAAACTGTCTTTTACATTGATTCCGGAAGCACAAGCCAAACGGGCTGAAGCCCCCAGACTCTATAAAAACAAAGCCGGTGGTGGAATGGCTTTATTTTCTCCCAATGACATTATCAAAATGGGAGCAGGGCGAGATGAGCCGGGGCAGCGTGCCAACGAGTTTCTAAAACAGGTCAGGCTCAATCGACCATTTTATGCCGGCACAAATGAAGTCACCCATGCCGAATATCAGCAGTTTGATAGCACTAAATCCGGCGATGCTCAATTACCCGTCACCAATGTGACCTGGCTGGAAGCGGTTAATTTCTGTAACTGGCTAAGTCAGCAGGAAGGTTTAACCCCGGTTTATGATGTGCAGGGAAATCAGTTAAATCGTATTAATATCAATGCCGATGGGTACCGTTTATTGATGGAAGCCGAGTGGGAATGGCTGGCCCGTAAAGCAGGCAAACCAGAACAGACTTTGTTTGTCTGGGGCAATGAACGGGTAATTCCAATCAAAGCCGTAAATATCGCCGATGAAGCTGCCAAAGGCAGTGTCAGCCTGTATGTTCCCAGATATTATGATGGTTTTGCCGGAATCGCTCCGGTGAAAAGTTTTAGCCGCGAAAAGTCCGGGCTTTACGACTTAGGCGGCAATGTCAGTGAATGGACACATGACAGTTATTCACTCACGGCACCCAAACTGGATACTATTTATCCACATATACTGGATAGTACGACAATCAGCATGCGCGTGGTAAAAGGTGCAAACTGGCGCTCAGGTTCGTTAAGTGAATTAAGAGCATCTTACCGAGACGGTGCCGAGCAGGCCCGCGATACGCTTGGTTTCAGAGTCGGACGTTTTCTGAATGGAGGAAATGAATAATGATGAGTTTAAAAAAAGCCGTGTTTATAGGCGTCTCGACCGCGCTGGTTGTGATCCTTTCATTGATGATTCATAACGCCTGGGCGGGTGGTAAATCGGTTATCAGCCTGAATTCTCCCGTTTCCTTCCCGGTGGATATTTAACAATGAGTGACTTGATGAAAAGCTTTGCCGCATTGATCGTATCGATCATTGTGGTGCATATGATGTATATCGGTTATATCCGGCCTGAAGCCGCTCAATTAATTGATTTAGCCTTGCAACAGCAACAGTCTTCGCCTCGCAATATTGTGGTTATCATCAAAGATTACGAGCAGGAAATCTGTTTTATATTAATGATGTGGGGCTGTTTTCTCATTGCCAGCGCTTATCGTGAGATTCTGAAAACCAAATATCTGTACAGCGTCGATTTGATTGAAGATCCGCAAAGCAGTGATGAAGAGAAAATTGAAAACACGGGGCATAAAGAACTTGATGTGAACCATATTATCCATCGTTTGGATACCGAGATTCCTCAGGATTGCATGTCTTCACCTCTGGTGCAGACGCTACGTTCATCTTTATGGCGATACAGTTCAACCAACAACGTTCAAAACTTGTCGGATGCGATTGAAAGTAACCTGGAAGCCCTGGCCGTCAGGCAGGATTCCGAAAACACCATGATCCGTTATCTGATCTGGGCCATACCCTCAATCGGCTTTATCGGCACAGTACGTGGTATCGGTCAGGCGCTTTCGCAAGCTGATCAGGCGCTTGCCGGTGATATTTCGGGTATGACCGATAGTCTGGGGCTGGCATTTAATTCGACATTAGTGGCCTTGCTTATCAGTATCTTTCTGATGTTTCTGTTTCATCAGTTGCAGCGTTTGCAGGACAGTCAGATTGTCGATACGCAAAGCTATTGCGACAAATTCCTGCTGAGACGTATTCGCTAACAGCAAATGGCTTACCGACGCAAAAAAGCCGAAGGTTCCAGTCTGGCATTTCTGGATATCATGTCCTGTGGCCTTGGTGCCGTTATTCTGGTGTTTATGCTGGTCAAACAGAAAATTGATGAAACACCGGTTGAAATAGACAATCTTAAACAGGATATCAGTCAGCTGGAACAGGCCAGAGATGATGCTGGATCGACTCTGGAACAGATCCGCCAACAACTCAGCAGCGAAAATGCCCGTTATCAGGCATTAAAAAAACAACTGGATGAAAAGCAATCCACACTCGCCAGCCAGAGCGAAGAGGTGCAACGCTCAGAGAGTGCGTTAGAAGAACTTAAATCAAGCATTACCTCGATTGAAATACCCAAACAGCAGGCTGATCTGGTAGAAGCACCGCGAATAAATGAAGAAAACTATTTGTTAGGCCTCAAGGTTGAGGGGCCTAAAATTGCCATACTGGTGGATACCAGCGCTTCGATGACCAATGAAAAACTGATTGATATTATCCGCACCAAAAGCAGTTCACAGCAGAATAAACAGAACGCTGCAAAATGGTTGAGAACCAAAAATGTAGTGCAATGGTTATTAGCTCGCTTACCGGAAAACAGTGACGTGTTGGTGGTCGCTTTTAGCGAAGACGCCAGGGTTTTAGGTGATCAGCAAGGCTGGCAAAAAGCCAGTTCACCACAAACGGCAACATCTATATTACGTGACTTGAATACTGTTATTCCTGAAGGCGCGACCAATCTTCAAAAAGGCTTGAATAGCGTTAATCAGTTTTCCCCCTCCAACTTATATGTCATTACCGATGGATTGCCGACCAAAGGCGAATCGCAATATCGCAGCCTGAATCCGTTTTCCAGTTGCAGCTCGCTGACCGGAAATGCCCAGACGATTTCAGGTGAATGTCGGGTAAAGCTGTTTCAGCAAACCATTAATGAAAGTGGCAAACGGGGAATGCAGGTAGATGTGATTATGCTGCCATTGGAAGGTGATCCTGATGCGGTCAATCAATACTGGGTCTGGGCTGCCACTACCGGCGGATTACTGATCAGCCCGGCGAGTAACTGGCCATGAAATATCGGAAAAAAGGTCTGGATATTTTCAGTCTGTCTTTTCTGGACGTGATTTCATGTGGGTTTGGTGCGGTGGTGATGCTGATCCTGATCGCCAAAACCGATGTGGATGTATCCATTGCCGGTGCCGATGATGTGAGCAGTTTACTGGCATCATTGATTGGCCTTGAAAACTCGGTAGCCGAAATCAGCGAGCAAATTCAGCAGGAACTTTCCACGCTGGATACCTTATCCAGCGAACAGCAATCTATTGCTCAGGCCGAATCCTCGCTGGAAAGCCGACTTAAAGCTCTACAGCAACAGAATGCAGCGCTGGAAGAAAGTATTAGTGGAATGAGTCTGGTGGAATCGCGGTTAAAACAAGCTGCCTTGCCGACACCACGAAAGCCGACCGATCAGCGTTCTGAAGAAGTCGGTGGCATACCGGTTGATAGTGATTATGTCGTGTTTATTATCGACACTTCCGGCAGTATGAAACAGATCTGGTCACGGGTTTCCCAGGAAGTGGTAAATGTATTGAATATACATCCAGAAGTAAAAGGTTTTCAGATACTTAATGATATGGGGACGTCCATGATCTCGGGTTATGATGGTCGCTGGATGCCTGATACTCCTTCCACCAGAAACAGTGCTATCCGAATGTTTCAAAACTGGTCAGTGGTATCCAATAGCAGTCCCGTCGAAGGTGTCGAAACGGCACTGCGTAAATATGCCAAACCCAATATCACCACGTCCATTTATGTATTTGGTGATGATTACACTGGTTCATCCTATGATCCGGTAATCGATAGAATTACCAGACAGAACAGACAACTCAGTGATGGAAGACGACTGGCCAGAATTCATGGTGTCGGCTTTTTATCAATGAACAGCACCGACAGATACAGCATACTGATGCGGGAATTGACTAAACGTAATGATGGTACCTATATTGCGTTACCGCCGTAGACTTTGGTAATGCATGACCTCATGGTGGATTTTGAGCGCCAGTATAAGTCAGAAAGTCAGCAAATTCGTCCCATGCTCCTGCGTGGGAACGCAAATGGCCTAATCAATAAACTCATACTTCCAGCGAATCTCATCCGGCTTCATCATCTGCCCGACACTAAAGCGAATCATGTTTGTCGGATCTGACGGTTTACCAAGCATCACATAACGACTGCCATCTTTATCGAAGCCAACCCCGGTTTTATCATTAAACTCAGTGATGGAACTGCTGTTTTGCAAAATAAACGGCAGTAAATCATCTGCTGCATCAGGTGGTGCAAATGGCGGTACTGTCTCCGGCCGACTGCATAATCCAACAAAGATTTCTTCATCGGTTGGCAGGATCAGAATGTTCCAGTTGAACAGGGTATATACCGATTTAGTGGTGTTTTGCATTAGATAAACAGTTCGGTTGGGTGATATATGAGAGACCGTGAGAATTACTTAAAGAGGCTCCCACGCAGAGCATGGCAGCCAGCTGTATCCATTTAATTTTGTTAACCTCGTTCCCATGCTCTGCGTGGGAACGCTGCGTCTAGCGCAACGTTCTGCTAAACAAATTCAACGCCAGTTGATAACCGATTTGTGCTGTTTGAGCATCATAACGCCCGCCATCACCTTCATCACGCATAAAGGCGTGTTCCGCATTAAATTCGTGCCAGGTAAACGGAATGTCGGTTTCATTCAATTTGCTGTAAATCAACGTTCGACCTTCTGATGGCACATGATTATCCTGCTTACCCCAAATCATCAGTAATTCACCTTTGATATCAGCAAGACGTTCCATACTGTGTTGACCCGGTTTATTCGGGATTTTCTGAATATGTAAATCGGTAGCATAAAAACAGGCGGTACCCTTGATTTCAGGTTGCAAAGCTGCACGGAAGGCCAGATGGCCGCCGATGCAATAACCCATCGCTCCAAACTGGCCATTGCACCAGGATTGTTGCTTGGCATACTTGATTAACGCTTCATTGTCAGTGTCATAGCTCTGCACATCTTTGTATTCTTTATCGGCATTGCCTTTATCACGACCGGCATCGTCATAACCCAATACCGTACCGATAGGATTCAGTTCATGGAACACTTCAGGGACTAATACGGCATAGCCATGACTGGCCATTAATCTGGCAGCGCGCTCAATCGGACCAGTCTGCTGGAAAATTTCAGAATAAAACAAAATGACAGGGTAGCTGCCTTCGCCGATAGGACGATGAATATAGGTACGCATCACACCGGTGGGTGTATCAAGATCGGCAAAATGGCTTTGGATTTTCATGAAAGCTCCCTTGAAAAGTTATTTGGAAAATAAAACCGCTATTGTACAACGACTCAATGACTAAATGATTTCCTGGCTAACGGGAAGCATCAGGCGACATTTTGGAAATTCAGAACAGCCCCAAAACTGCTTGCCGGCATTAACCCCTTTTTTTGTTTTTCTTAAGATCATTTCACTGCCACATTTCGGGCAAAGATGCTGGTGTTTTTTTTCAGCAATAATGCTTTGAACATGACGCACATGTTCACGATTTATTTTAAAGGATCGTTCTAAACGACCTGCTTCGATGGCCTGAGTAATATCCAGCACTTGCCTTGGATTTAGTACTTTATCGGTTTTGGACAAAATATAGCGGATATACCCCATACCGTATGTGATGTTTTCAGGCATATCGGTTTTAAACGTACTGTCACCGATAAAGACCACAAGCGAATGTATCTGGTTTTCTTCAAGGTTTAAAAGCGATTGTAAGGTTTTAGTATGCTTATAATTCTGGTGTAAAGGATTTTGAAATTTGTTTTTATGTTTAAAGATTTGCTGTGTCCACATTTTCTGATTGGCAGAACCAAATATCCAACCTCGAAGGTTTTTGGTTTCTACCACAAATACGCCATACACCGACACTATGATATGGTCGATTTGAGTTGTGCCATCTTGTGTCGGCAGCGTCACATTTTTAATTAAATGATATGTGTCTTTATCCAGTTTCCATTGAGCAAAAACATTGACAATAAATTCGCCGAATAGGCCTTTGAACCAGGCTGATTTTAAAACAGCAAGCAGGATAAAAAGCGGAATGAAATACCAGAAGTTGAAGAGTGATTGAAAAACTGGTGAAAAATCCATTTTGTGTCACTCCCAGATAACGGTGTCAGCCAATCATACCTTATAGTTAAGCTCAAATTGCTTGGCAGCGATATCAAACTGCATTTTGAAGTAATTGATACAATCCGCTTCGGCTATTGGTGGGCTATGGTAATACCCCTGAAAAAGGTCACAGCCCATTTCAGCCAACGCCTCGCGCTGCTCTTCGGTTTCAACATATTCGGCAACCACATGAACTTTCTGGGCCTGCCCCAGCGAGCATATCGTCCTGACAATATCGGCATTGGTATCGTTGATCAGCACATCGCGTGTGATGGAACCATCAATCTTGATCGCATTCACCTGAAAACGGCGCATGTAGAGTAACGATGAATAGCCCATACCGAAATCATCCATTGCCAGCTGCACACCGGTATCGACAAGTTGTTGCAAAATGATATCGGTCAGATTGGTATCGGGGATCTCGGATGATTCGGTGATTTCAAGCTCTATTTCCTCAGCGGTGATGCCATATTCCTGAATATATTTCATCAGATAAAACGGTAAATCTTTGTCGGTTAACTGATTGGGTGAAATATTGACGGCGATAGTCAATGCCTGATAACCGGCTTTATTCCAGCGGGCTTTACAGGCACAGGCCTGTTGAATAACCCATCTGCCAAGTTGATTTATCTGATCACCGTCTTCGGCCACCGTGACAATGGCAATCGGTGAGATCATGCCGTATCGGGGATGTGTCCAGCGGAGCAGTGCCTCAACACCGACGACGTTACCCTGACGATCATGTTTGGGTTGATAGGCCAGTGTCAGTGAGTTTTGCTTTATCGCTGTTTGCAGATCCACAATCAGATCGCGGGCGATCATGCCAACCTTATCTTGCCTGGACACAATTCTTTGTCTGTTATGGCCCACCTTAATAATCGTATCTGATGCCAGTTGAAATGCTTCCATGGTTTTTTGGTGGCGGTTTTTTTCTGCTTTTCTGACAAATGGCAAATAGCACACCGTGCTGAGAGCAATTAACATAAATTGCAGAACAGCGCCTCGCCAGGACTCCGTTAACAACCAGCCTGACATCAAAGGCGGAGTGGTCCAGGTTACCGTTGCAGAGTCATAGATATGAATAAAACCAATCTGCACTGACAGTAGCGTAATCACCATAAGCAGGAGCGGTACTAAAATAAACGGGATGAGGTAAAACGGGTTTAAGACAATTGGCAGTCCATAGATCAGAATGTCATTAATATTGAATACAGAAGGGATAACAGACACTTTGGCAATTTTATTCTGAGTGCCATGCCTTGTGACGATAAAAATGGCGATGATTAAACCCAGCGTAGCACCTGATCCCCCTAACAAAATAAAATTACTGAACAGCACTTTTATTAAAGCAAGGTTGGAATTGAGTTCTCCATTAGCCGTGCCATTTAAAGCGCCTTGTGCCAGAGCGGTTCCTTCCAGAAAAACACTGCCATGAACACCAAAAAACCAGAACAACTGATTGACCAACACAGAAAACGTACTGATTATCCAGGTGCCATTGCCACTAGCGTTTGCCCAGTCGATAATCAGCTGTGAAATACTGGGAAAGGCAGGTGTTGCCGCCAGGGCCAAACCCAACATAAAAAAGGTGATGCCAATGAAAATGATGGAAGGGCTCATACGCATAGCGTGATAAAAGGTGGTGTCAGAATCCACAGGCAAGTTGAGCAGGTCGAGATAAGGGCGTTTAACAGCAAAAATAATGAATTCTGCTGAGAGTATTCCAATGACAATACCTAAAACCATGATATCCGCACTGAACTCAATTGGAGAGGTATTGGGCAGTAAAACGGTTATGATCAGATAGTTAATGACCGCACTAATTGCGACCATCAGGGGAGGGGCAATTTCTCTTTGCCGGGTCGAGCTGGGAAGACGATAAACCAGTTGTACCGAGACAATAACGGCTAACAACAATCCAAATAATGCAAAAGAACTGTCGATCATTTGTCTTAACAGAACACGCCATTCTGTGCCGAACCAGATATCCATTGATTGTTGATAGTCTGGCCAGGGTAAATTCAGGATTAATTCACCGATAACACGCAGGAAAGTCAAAGGTAAAAGTGCTACAAAGCTGTTTCTTGTCGCTATCATCCATAAAAACAATCTTTCCTTCAACCCTGGCTCCTTTGTTCAGCTTATCAGGTTTTCCAGGCTGATAATCTGAAAGATAATATCCATTATTTCGCCTTGTACCTGTTTTCCCAAGTATATTTACACAGAATTTAAATCACAGGCAATTTAGTTTCCTAACTATCTGGATGGTTAGGATAATTCATATTCAAAGATGTGACTCAATCGACATCTGCAAGGCGATAATATCGTTGGTCATGCTGAATATATCGACTCAAAAGCAGGGATTTTAAGTGTTGTTTTATTTGTTGCCTTTGCTTTATTTTTCAACAGGAAATGAAACTGCTCAGAGCTGATCATCTATCGCCTGATAACCATCGCGAATCGTGATTTCAGTGCCTTTAGGCTGTTTTTCAAGCACCATACTGTTTTCACCGATTGATATTTTGAAACTATCCTGTGTCACGTCTGAAACGGTGTATTGAGTTTGATCAAGAAACAGTTTATTGCCATCGAGGCGGGTAATACTGTCATCAGTCTGTGACAAATACATCATATTTTCATCATAATAAGACACTAGCTCAGAAACGGTTTCCAAGCCCTGTTCAGTCATGGTGAAGGTTAACGCAAATGTGTATTGGCCCTGGCTGCCTATCCAGGTAGTGTCAGTCAACATCGCATAATCAACACCGCGAGTCAGGATGAGATCACCACTTTGCAGATGATTTTCATCTTCAACAGCGAGTGTATCAGTAGGTAACTCCTGAGCACCGAGCAATTTAATGGTTTGCTCACGGCTTTTATATTGATAATCAGCCGTCGTGATATCTTCTCCCTGAATGATTTCCAGCGTCCCATCCGGCTGGAACTCATAACTCACATTACCATCCGCACTGATAAATCTGCCCTCAAATTCATCATAGCCACAGCCGGTGAGCAGAAGAGGCAGGCTCATAGTGAGCAATAACAAAAGTTTTTCCATCGATTCAGATTTCCTTAACGGTATTAATATTAAATGTTAGGTGGGCTGAAATTATGAAGCCCAACATGTGAAACATCAGAATTGTTGGGCTTCGTACCTCAGCCCAACCTACAATCATCCAACGGCTTGTTAATATTATGTCATTTATAAATCGTTGGGTTTCATTCTTCAATTCAACATAGAACGCTACGGATTCCCACTAATCGGCGGGTTTATAACCAAATAACTGCTGCGTTTTGATTTTTTCTGCCACCACGTCAGGCACTAATTTCTCCCAGCCCATCTGATTGCTGGTGATCATTTTCAGTACATCCGGTGAAAAAATGTGCAGATAATCTTCATTAAACGCTTCAATCTGCTTGATGTTATCACCTTGTTTCAGATAGTCGTATAGATAGGTTTGTTTTTCATCCACGTTGAGATTGTCGACTTTGAACAGGGTATTGGTTGCCGCATCTTTGTAAGGATAGATATAGAGTTTGACGTTATTCTTAAACAGCCGGCCAAAGCCTTCCAAAATACCGCCGTGTAATGTTGCGTAATACCGATCGTCAAACAGGTCAATCAAGCTATGCGCGCCCATTGCCATACCAATTCGACGGTTGGTGTAACGGGATAAATAGGTGGCCAGACGGTAGTATTCAGGATAGTCCGAAATCATCACGGTATGACCGGTGGCCTCTAACACTTCGGCACGACTGATAAAATCTTCGAGATCGACACTATCATTATCATCCCGCAGGTGATGCATAGTGATTTCCATGATAGAAATAGTATCTTCCGGGCCGGAATCATCCTCGGCTTCAAATTGTTTTCTGGCCGCATTCAACATGTCAATGTTGACGTGAGTAACAGGCCGGAAACGGCCCCGTTCGACTAGTACATTCTTCTTACGCAAATGTTCTGAAGGTTGCAGCACTTTGCCATCTGCCGAAAACATCGCTGCACCGCTCAAGCCAAGCTGAACAAGTCGTAGACTGATGACGCGGTTATCAACATGCAGGAAAGCATCACCATGAAAGTCGACCATATCAACTTCAATACGATCAGTAGTCAAATTATCCAGCAGTGATTTCACCAGCATGTCCGGGTTTTGGCTGAGATGAAATGCGCCATGAACCAGATTGACACCTAAAATACCCAGGGCTTCCTGTTGTAGCGCGTTTTCATGATCGAGCATTCTGACATGAATAATGATTTCACTTGGCGCGGCATGAGGTTCAGTTTGAAAACGAATCCCCAACCAGCCATGACATTCGTTGGTGCCATGATAGTTACGAGCGGATACTGTGTTAGCAAATGCAAAAAAGGCCGTGTTATCACCACGTTGCTCGCTTAAACAATCCACAATCAAGTTATATTCATGCTCAAGCATGTCTTCCAGACGCTCACGCGAGACATAACGGGAGGCTTTGCCATAAATATCATCACTGACCTTCATGTCGTAAGCCGAGATGCTTTTAGCAATCGTCCCTGCTGCACCGCCAACCCGAAAGAACCAGCGAACTACCTCCTGACCCGCACCTATTTCAGCAAATGAACCATAGCGGATAGCATCAAGGTTTACTGCAAGCGCCTTAGCGCCAGTCGATAAGATTTTATTTTCCATAACCACTCTTAGAGATTGTTGTATTGCGTTTGAAGTGATGCCGCAGTGTTTGTGAGTTAGCAACAAAGTTGATGTGTTTCGATTGTAACGCCTTTGGGCATGAACACAAATTAGGCTTTGGCGAGCAATCGATGAATTTAATTAGCAGGTTGTGCTGAGACACCAAGCCCAACAACTCAATGTTCCCCTATATTGGTAAAAATTATCGTTTCACCAACACTCCAATCACTTGTAATGATGCCTTTATCAATAAACCAGTGAATGCTGGAATAAGGCCATTCAACTACTTTATCCACATAACCATGTTTCACCGGATTGTAATGAATGTAATCAACATGTCTTTGATAGTCCAAATCATCACGGATTAAATGCTCCCAATAACGGCGTTGCCAGATGCCGCGTTCTCGTTTCAATTTTCGACTTTGATTGATGATTTCGTGTTTGGGTAATGATCGAGAAAAAGCTGTTTTGACTAACATCCAGCGTTTGGCAAAATCAGCATCACCGGGTGGTAAAGTCCAGATCGCATGTAAATGATCGGGCAAGATGACCATGGCATCTATGTGAAAAGGATGACGTTTTTTCACCGTTTTGATGCAGGCGCGAAGCGTATCAATATGATCCGTCAGCAGGGTTTGTCTTCGGTTCAGCAAATTAACCGTAAAGAAATAAGTGGCGCCAGCCACCTCAGTACGACGATAACGCATTCATCACAATCCTTGTGAAAAATTATTGTTGGTTGGGCTGAGGCACGAAGCCCAACAATCGATTTGTCATTTTAGTTTATGATGCGATTTTATGTCATGTCTAAAATGTTGGGATTTTGAGGTTGCGGTGCGAAACAAGATGGCTTTGGTAGGTTGGGCTGAATTTATGAAGCCCAACAGATAGGATAATTTTTTGATCGTACGTTGAAATGTAAAAGCATTTGTATGGTTTCATTGTTGGGCTTCGTGCCTCAGCCCAACCTACATTGATTTTAGGGAAAGGTATTTTGAAATCACCACTTAAGGATAATCCTTTACGTAATCCGGGCGAGTCGCTTGATAGGCAGATAGATGAATTAATTAATAGCAAAGCTATGCCATATATATTAATTATAGTCATGGGCTTTATATTTGCTGGCTTTGAGTGGTATAGGTGGTATTTTGAGGTTAAGCCTAACCCTATTGTTTATACGATTCTCGCGATAACCGTCACACCATATTGTTTCTTAAAACTATTTGCTATCAGAAAAGAAGTAAGACATCTCATACAAGGGCGCGATGGCGAAAAAGCTGTAGGTCAGTACCTTGAGAGCCTCAGAGAAACTTCAGCAAAGGTGTTTCATGATATTCCTGCCAAAGGTTTCAATATCGATCATGTCGTTATAGCTAAAAGTGGCATTTATGTGATCGAAACCAAAACCTACAGCAAACCTGATACAGGACAGCCCAAAGTGATATTCGATGGTACATCGTTAAAATTCAGCTCAGGATTTTCCACCAATAAACCCCTTATCCAAGTCGAAGCTTCAAGTAATTGGCTGAGAACGTTAATCAAAGAAACTACGGGAAAATCATTTGCCATTAAGCCAGTCATTGTTTTTCCCGGCTGGTTTGCTGAGCCAACAAGTGATGCAAAGTCGAGCGATATTTGGGTGTTAAACCCAAAGGGATTGCCGACATTTATCGCCAACAGTAAAGAAAAAATGGCAGCAGAAGATATGAGTTTAGTGGCGTTTCACCTTTCCAGATATGTCAGATCTTACAAAGAGGATTGATTTTGGTAGGTTGGGCTGAATATATGAAGCCCAACAAGTAGGGTAGTTTTATGGAGGGTATTTTAAAATTGAAAGCTTGTTGGTGGTTTTAATTGTTGGGCTTCGTACCTCAGCCCAACCTAC
>NZ_DCSO01000059.1:17487-19456 GCF_002325665.1 Methylophaga sp. UBA1464 | reverse complement strand
ATGCAGCCGCTACGTGAACTGATTGCCGAAGAAGAGTTGGCACTGGAAGCTGCCGGAGAAACCGATGTTGCAGGTATTGCAGCCGATATGCTGAGTTTGATTAAGTCGATCGATAATTTAAGGGTGGTCACTGGGCCGAAACAGACTTTTTATAATGAAACTGAAGCAAAGGCGACTGAGCAACCTGCCTGGCGTGAGGCGGTTTCAGAAGTCTGGGCACAACTACGCTCTCTCGTGGTGATTCGTCAGCAACAGGATGCGCCAGCAGCGGTTTTAATGCCGGAACAACGGTATTTCCTCTATCAGAATCTGCGCTTGCAGCTGGAAACCGCACGATTTTCTGCTCTGTCAGGAAATCAGCGAATGTTTGAACAAAGCCTGCAATCTGCAATCAGCTGGCTGGAACAGTATTTTGTGGGCGATCAGCGCGATGCGATGCTGGTCATTCTGGAAGATATGCAAAATCAGGCTATCAGTATAGAAACCCCGGATATTTCAGGTTCGCTACGCTGGCTAAAAGGATTTGAACCATGAAATGGTTGATTATCATTGGGCTGGCTCTGGCCTTAGGTGGCATTTTTGTCTGGTTAGCTGATTTTGAACCAGGCTTTGTATTGATGCAGTATGGTCAATGGACACTGGAAACATCGTTAATTGTGTTCACTGTTGCCTGGTTGATTCTTTTGCTACTGGCTTATATGACGCTGCGCAGTCTGGCGATAATTAAAAACACCCCTAATCGCCTATCTCATTGGCAGGAAAACCAACGCCATAAACGTGCGACCAAAGCGTTGACTAATGGTTTGATTACACTGGAAGAAGGTCGTTGGGCCGAAGCAGAGCGCCTGTTGATCCGTCATGCAGGAAACAGTGAAACTCCGTTATTGCATTATCTGGCTGCGGCCCGGGCGGCACAAAAACAGCAGGCACCAGAACGTCGTGATTCCTATTTGAAACTGGCACATGAAACTACGCCTAGTGCAGACATTGCTGTCGGGGTGGTTCAGGCGGAATTACAGCTCTCGGCGGGGCAGAAAGAACAGGCATTGGCAACGTTGCAGCATTTACGCGAAGTGGCGCCAAAACACCCATATGTATTACAACTGTTGCAACAGCTCTACCAGGACACGGCCCAATGGCAGGAAGTGCAATCTGTATTACCGGATTTGCGTAAGCGTCATGTATTGGATAACAGTTCAGCCAATGCTTTGTCAGCAGAAGCCACAGTTGGTCAGTTACAAAATGCATTGATCAGGCAGGAATGGCAGCGAATGGAGCAGATTTGGCTGCAGTCTTCGGCGAAAATAAGACAGTCTGAGCAGGTGCTGAAAACCTATGTAAATGGTTTGTTATTACAGGGTGAGCAACAGCAGGCAATGCAAATGATTGAAGAATATTTACGCAAAAACTGGAGTGATGCTCTCATATACCAATACGGAAAAATTTTGCAGGGCGATTTGTTGAAGCGTCTGGCCACGGCGGAAAAATGGTTAAAACAGCGTGAAGAAAATCCCTGGTTATTGCTCACCCTGGGAAGACTCGCTCAGGCCAATAAGCTGTGGGCTAAAGCGGAAGCTTATCTGCGTGCCAGTATTGAGCATGGTCCTCGTGGCGAGACCTATCAGGCATTGGCGGAAGTGTTAATGGCGCAGGATAAACGTGATGCGGCCGCTAATACTTATAAGCAGGGTCTGGATGTGATGTTGCAGAATAATCCGAATAAAGTGATCTAGTCAGCTGTAACAATATAAAAAAACGGCGCTTTAAGCGCCGTTTTTGTGTGTATGGAATTAAATCATTACAGCCGCATCGGCATAACCACATACTGCCGGGTGAATTTTGGATCATTAGGGGTAATCAATGCGCTGCTATTTTCATCGGTAAACAGCAGTTTAACCTTATTATCCGGGATGGCGTTGAGCAAATCCAGCAGATACGCATTATTAAAGGCGATTTCCAAATCAGGGCC
>NZ_DCSO01000059.1:14684-17387 GCF_002325665.1 Methylophaga sp. UBA1464 | reverse complement strand
CAAATCAGGGCCGCTGTATTCCACAGCCAGCTCTTCTTCAGCAGATTCCTGTTCCTGGTTGGTAACGGTGGCTTTAAGCAGATTGTTACTCAAGTTCAGTTTGACGCTGCGGTGTTTGTCATTAGCCAGGATTGAGGCACGTGACAAGGCCTGTTTAAGCTCATCACGCTCAGCGATAACTTGTTTATCACCACCTACAGGTAAGACCCGTTCGTAGTTAGGAAATTGACCATCAATCAACTTGGAAGTGAAATGCATATCAGGCAATTCAACTTTCAACTGTTGTGGACTGATTGCCAAAGTCACATCATCAGCGACATCACCTAATAAACGGCCTAATTCCAAAATCGCTTTACGCGGCACAATGACAGTGTGCTTTTCATTGGCTTTTTCTGCTGTTTCTATGCTGCCTAATGCCAGTCTATGACCATCAGTGGCAACAGCTCGCAGGATATTGTCTTCCCGCTCAAGCAACAAACCATTCAGATAATAACGAACATCCTGGCTGGCCATGGCAAAACTGGTTTCATCAAGCAGATCTTTTAATGCTGATTGAGGAACCGTCAGTTGATCAAGGTAATTGGCACCTTCGCTATCCGGAAAATCCGTTGCAGGAAGTGTGGCTAATGAGAAACGACTTTTACCCGCCCGAACTAATGATTTGTTGTCTTCTGCCTGAAAACTGATGGTGGCGTTCGCGGGTAAGGCGCGCACAATATCCAGTAGTTTGCGGGCAGAAACAGTCGTTTCTCCTTCTTTGTCGACTGCAACCGGCAGTGTAGCAATCATTTCCAGTTCCATATCGGTACTGGTCATGGTCAGCTGCTGTCCCTGACAACGTAATAAAATGTTGGACAAAATAGGCAGGGTGGAGCGCCGTTCAACGATGCTGCACACCAGTTGTAAGGGACGGGCAATAATGTCTTGGCTCACAGTAAATTGCATGATGTCTCTCTCAGCTAGCTGGATAAAGTACGAAGTAAATTACGGTAATCTTCCGCGATGCGGTTATCAGTTTCTTTCAGTTCCACCACTTTACGACAAGCATGCAAAACTGTGGTGTGATCGCGTCCACCAAAAGCATCACCAATTTCCGGCAAGCTGTGACTGGTGAGCTCTTTTGCCAGCGCCATTGCTATTTGTCGGGGACGGGCAACCGAGCGTGTACGTTTTTTTGCCAGTAAATCGGATACCCGTATTTTGAAGTATTCTGCAACAGTTTTCTGAATACTTTCCAGTGTCACCAGTTTTTGATGTAACGCCAGCAGATCTTTTAACGCATCCTGCGCCATATCAATCGACAGTGGCTGATTTGTAAAGCGTGAAAAAGCCATCACTCGCTGTAAGGCACCTTCCAGATCGCGGACATTGGATTTAATGCGTTTAGCAATAAAAAAGGCCACATCATCCGGTAGGGTAATCAGATTTTGTTGCGCTTTTTTGATCAGAATCGCAACGCGGGTTTCCAGTTCGGGCGGTTCGATAGCAATGGTCAGGCCCCAGCCCAATCGTGATTGCAAGCGTTCATCAAGGTTTTCTACTTCTTTAGGGAATCGGTCACAGGTCAGAATGATCTGTCTTTGACCTTCCAGCAAACTATTAAACGTATAAAAGAACTCCTCCTGAGAGCGTTCTTTTTTGGCAAAGAACTGTATGTCATCGATTAATAAGGCATCGGCGCTACGGTAATGTGCTTTGAATTGATCAATGGCGTTATTGCGCAGTGCGGTAATCATATCCTGTACAAAACGTTCAGACGATAGATAAATGACTCGTGCTTTGGGATTGTTCTGTCGAATTTTATTACCAACGGCGAGCATCAAATGCGTTTTACCCAGCCCGGTTCCGCCATACAAAAATAAGGGGTTATAACCAGAAGTGCCGGGTGCCTCAGCCACATGTAAAGAGGCAGCACGGGCAATCTGATTGGATTTACCTTCAACATAATTATCAAAGGTAAACAACGGATTCATCGGGCTGCCAATCGCCGGGGAAGGTTCTGTTTCCGAAACTGCTATTGATGCGGGGGCTTTATCCGTTGTTTTGACACGACGTTTGGTTTTTTCGGCGGAAATGGAATCTTTGGTACCGACTTCAATTTCAATTTTACTGATGTTACCGTTGGTTAAACCCTTGATCAGCGCATTAATCTGTTGCTCAAGTTGCTCATGTACCCAGGCCTTTACATAAGGATTAGGTGCTAACAGTCGTAGGCTATCTTCGGTTTCAATGGCTTGCAGGGGGCGAAGCCACGTGTTCAGCTGTTGTGCCGAAAGATCACCTTCGAGATGGGATAGACATTTTTCCCAAAGGGGTGAAGACACAGCAACTCCTTGACTATTATAAGGTTTAGATAAAGCAGACTAACTAACTTCAAACAATTTAGGTGATAGTATAGCGTGTCAGGCAGGGCATCTAAAGTTATCTGCATGCGGGATGTTTGGCAAGTAAATAATATCGCCTGGCAGGATGAATGCGGTTTGACTTGTTATGCTCACAAACTCTATAATCCCATGTCTTTTGCCCCGGCTGTTTCCGTTCGAGAGACGCTTACCGGCTGCAAAACCATTGATATTCCTGGAGTTGGTAAAATGAAAAGAACTTTTCAGCCTAGTAATCTGAAGCGCAAGCGTACTCACGGTTTCCGCGCACGTATGAAAACTGTTGGTGGTCGTCGTGTTATTAACGCCCGCAGAGCCAAAG
>NZ_DCSO01000059.1:10992-14642 GCF_002325665.1 Methylophaga sp. UBA1464 | reverse complement strand
CGTATGAAAACTGTCGGCGGCCGTCGTGTTATTAATGCCCGTAGAGCCAAAGGCCGCGCAAAACTTTCTGTTTAATTCTCTCTGTTCGCAGAGGGTGCATGACTTGGCCACTTTCAGCCGAGCCATGAAAATGAATAGCCCGGGAGATTTTACCCGGGTTTTTCGTCAGGGAAAGCGCACCGGTGGCGGTGGCCTGACGATCCTGAGCGCTGAAAACTCAGTTGGGCATCCCCGACTGGGACTGGCCATCGCAAAGAAGCATCTTAAGCTGGCCAGTCAACGTAACCGGGTAAAGCGGATCATCCGGGAGTCTTTCCGGCAGCATCAATCTGCTTTAGCTAATATCGATATTGTGGTGTTATCACGACCTGACATAAGTCAACGGGATTCATCGCAGTTATGGGCAGCATTGGAGCGACATTGGTTAACCGTGGTGGCACAATGGCAAACATCCTAATCGCTTTTGTTCGCGCGTATCGCTTTTTATTAAGCCCGTTCATGGGCATGCACTGCCGTTTCCAACCTTCTTGCTCGCAATACATGATTGAAGCCATTCAGACCCATGGCTCACTGCGTGGCGTGTGGCTCGGTTTACGCCGACTTTCACGCTGTCATCCCTGGCACGCCGGTGGCGTGGATCCTGTTCCTGAACTAAAGATAAAAAAACACAATGGATAACCTCAGAACTCTGTTTATTTTTGGCCTGTTAATTGTTTCTCTGTTGTTGTGGGAAGCCTGGCAAAATGACTATGTGCGTCCTCAGCAAGTTGCCACGCAATCGAATGCTGCTGAGCCATCTACTGCCGCAGACCAACAGGATGACTTACCTGAATTGCCTGCCGCGGTTTCTGCTGATGGCCTGCCTGCATTACCAGATAGTGATCCAGCCACGGCAAGTTCGACCAATCAGGTCAGGGTGAAAACTGATGTGATTGACGCGATGATTGATTTGCGTGGTGCGGACATACGCAAGCTAGCGTTGCTGAAATATCCTGTGGACGTAAATTTGCCGGATCAACCTGTGCAGTTCTTGAACGATGGTCGCAATAAATTCTTTGTCACCCAGTCCGGCTTACGTGCTGAAGGTCCTGCGCCAACGCATTACGAAAACTATACTGCAGAACAGAATGAATACACCTTATCGGATAATGCCGACAGTTTAAGCATTCCTTTACGTTGGGAATCGGATAATGGTCTGACAGTGATCAAGACTTATACTTTCAATCGTGACAGTTATCTGGTGAATGTCACTTATCAGATTGAAAACCGCACTGGTGAACGTTTTGCAGCATATCCTTACGCCCAATTTAATCGTAATGAAGCTGAGGACGATAGTTTCCTAATCTATACCTATACGGGTGCAGTGTTTTCCAGTGAAGGCAATGAATATGAAAAAGTTGATTTCGGGGATCTGAAAAAAAATGATTTTCGCCGTGATGTAAACGGTGGCTGGGCAGCGATGATCCAGCATTATTTTGTAGCAGCAATTATTCCTGAGAGCAAACCTCTGGAAATCAGCTTATATGGTAAATCGCTCAATAACACCAACTACACAGCAGGTATTCGTTTCCCCGTTGTGGTTGCCGAAGATGGCGAACAGGCTCAAACCGCTTACCAAATTTATCTGGGACCAAAAGAACACAAACGTTTAGAACAGATTGCTGAAAATCTGGATCTGACCGTTGATTATGGCATTCTGACCATTATCTCCAAGCCATTATTTATTGTCATGGAGTGGTTACATAAATTAACAGGCAACTGGGGCTGGTCCATCGTCTTGCTGACCATTCTGATTAAGCTGGCATTTTATAAATTGTCAGCAGCCAGTTATCGTTCTATGGCCTCGATGCGTAAATTGACGCCTAAGCTGGCCAGCCTGAAAGAGCGCTACGGTGATGACAAGCAGAAATTCAATCAGGCGATGATGGATCTGTATCGCACCGAGAAAATTAATCCTCTGGGTGGTTGTTTGCCGATCCTGGTGCAGATGCCAGTGTTTTTAGCGTTCTATTGGGTATTGGTAGAAAGTATTGAGTTACGTCAGGCAGACTTTATTTTCTGGTTGAACGATTTAACGGCGATTGATCCTTACTTTGTATTGCCGGTTTTATTTGGTCTGACCATGTGGTTCCAGCAAAAACTCAATCCTACGCCACAGGATCCGGCACAGGCGATGATGATGAAAGTATTCCCCATCGTATTTACCGTTTTCTTTGCCTTCTTTCCATCAGGCCTGGTGTTGTACTGGCTGGTCAACAATCTTCTTTCGATT
Source organism: Methylophaga sp. UBA1464 (assembly GCF_002325665.1). NCBI lineage: Bacteria > Pseudomonadati > Pseudomonadota > Gammaproteobacteria > Thiotrichales > Piscirickettsiaceae > Methylophaga > Methylophaga sp. UBA1464. The sequence goes on along the minus strand of NZ_DCSO01000059.1, from coordinate 12,370 downwards.
GCCCAGCCATGGTATATCACTCGTAAAATGGGTGCGTTATAGACCTATCGTAGCTCAATACAGGCTGCGTTGTTTACGGCTAAAGTAAACACAATTCATTATGACTGAAATCTTCACCGATACTATCGTAGCCATAGCCACCGCGCCGGGCCGCGGTGGTGTTGGTGTAGTGCGTTTATCCGGACCGGATAGTGCTCAGATTGCCGAGCAAATCTGCGGCAAATTGACTCAGCCTCGCTTTGCTAAGTTTGCCCCTTTCCGTGCCGCTGATAAAGAGATTATCGATAGTGGTATTGCGCTGTATTTTGCTGCGCCAGCCTCTTTTACTGGTGAAGATGTGGTGGAGTTGCAAGGGCATGGCAGTCCACTGGTTATGGATCGGCTTTGTAAACGTGCGATTGAGCTGGGTGCCCGTATGGCACGTCCCGGCGAATTTTCCGAGCGGGCATTTCTCAATGGCAAGATGGATCTGGCACAGGCCGAAGCGGTAGCCGATTTAATCGAAAGCTCTACTGAACAAGCTGCCCGTAGTGCGATGAGATCCTTGCAGGGCGAGTTTTCCAACAAAGTAAATGCTTTCCTGCAGGAGCTGACTTATTTAAGGATGTTTGTCGAAGCCTCTATTGATTTTGCTGATGAAGAAATTGATTTTCTTGGCGAAGCCCAGGTGGATAAACAACTGCAGCAATTGCTTACCACTTTGGCGGGTATTCAAGGTAGCGCCCGACAAGGACGGCTATTGCGTGAAGGCATCAGCGTGGTTCTGGTTGGTCAGCCTAATGCCGGTAAATCCAGTTTGCATAATCGGCTGGCAGGTCATGATGCCGCTATCGTCACGGAGGTCGCGGGGACTACCCGTGATGTATTACGTGAGCAGATTCATATAGGTGGATTGCCGCTACGAATATCAGATACTGCCGGCCTGCATGATGCTACCGATGATATTGTTGAGCTGGAAGGCATTCGCCGCACGCAAAACGAATTGTTACAAGCCGATCATATTCTGCTTTTGATAGATGATAGGTTGGGTATGACCGAGCAGGATGAAAAAATCCTCTCTGCATTACCGGCAGAAAAATCCATAACGTTGATTCGTAATAAGATCGATCAAAGCGGCCATGTTGCTGAAATAACGAATGAAAACGACATGTCAGTGATCTATCTGTCAGCCAAAAATGGCGAAGGCATGGAATTATTGGTCCAGCACCTGTGTGAAGTCGTCGGTTTCCATCCTGAAGAAGAGGGGGTGTTTATGGCGCGTCGTCGACATCTGGATGCTTTGCAACGTGCGCAGCAAGCGATTGAAAGTGGTTATAACTGTCTTACCGGGATGGGCGCAGGTGAATTACTGGCTGAAGAGTTACGACTTGCACAGACG
>NZ_DCSO01000059.1:9659-10888 GCF_002325665.1 Methylophaga sp. UBA1464 | reverse complement strand
AGAGTTACGACTTGCACAGACAGCGCTGGGCGAAATTACCGGTACTTTCACTAACGAAGACCTGCTGGATCATATCTTTTCCAGCTTTTGTATCGGAAAGTAATTTTTATGAGTGCCGAGTTTCCATATCAGGACACTCAAATCAGCGCTTTACATGAAGTCCGACATCAACAAATCCTCAAATTAGTTCAACAAAGTGGTGTCAGGCAAGTTCTGGATTTAGGTTGTGGTTCAGGTAATTTTCTATGGCAATTGCTCAATGAAACTCAAATTGAGCAAGCTATTGGCGTTGAACAATCCGGTTTATCTTTAATGCAGGCCCGTGAAAAACTTGCGGTTTATCTCGACGCAACTCCTTGCCGGCTCACATTAATTAACGGTTCTTACGCCGATCCTCATCCAGAACTGTCTGGCTTTCCGTTGGCAGTGATGATTGAAACCATTGAACATGTTGCGCCGAAGCATTTATCTCAAGTTGAAAAAAATGTTTTTGCGGTGATGTGTCCAAAGCAGATCATCCTCACTACGCCGAATAGTGAGTACAATCCTTTATACGGTCTGAATCCGGGCGAGTTCAGGGACCCGGATCATCAGTTTGAGTGGACACGGCATAAATTTCAACAATGGGCCAGAGGCGTGGCTGTCCGTCATAATTATGAAATACATTTTTCAGGAATTGGGGAGGCAGATCTGCAATTAGGTTCACCCACCCAGATGGCAGTATTTCAGCAGCTTTGAAACTCATCTGTCATGGAATTGCCACGCAAATACCATAGCCTTTCGGCATAACGTGGTCAGTGCGTTACAATATTTCCACCATTCTTTTATGCGAAATCTAATCATTCAGGAGCCAGCATGCTGCGTCTATACAAAATTGCTCATGGCTTAATTAAGGAAATCAAAGTTGAAGGCGAGGTGTCGGGGCATCACTTAAAAGAAGCTGACTGGATTGATGCGTTAGAGCCTGATGATGATGAACGCGCATTACTTGCTACCTTATTCAGTGATGAAGTGCCAGATGTTGATGATGTCGAGGAAATCGAAGCATCAGCCCGCTGTTTTACCGATCAGGATGGACTGCATGTGCATTCATTGTTTCTCGGTTATTCAGAAGGACGGCATCACACGGTATCCGTGGCATTCATTCTGCAACAAGATCGGTTAATAGCCATTCGTGATGGAGAATTAAGTGATTTCCGTTTATTACGAATGCGTGCTCGCCGCGGTCA
>NZ_DCSO01000059.1:9195-9545 GCF_002325665.1 Methylophaga sp. UBA1464 | reverse complement strand
GGTGAGTTGTGAAACGCCCACGGATTTACTGATTACCTTGCTGGAACAGAAAGTCGAGAATCATGCCGATAATCTCGAAGATATCCATCGCCAGTTAGAGCGGGTCAGTCATCTGGTCCTGGAAGATGAAAGTGCCGATTTGGAGGATGCCATCAGTCAGCTGGCTCGTCTGGAAGACAGTAACGGAAAGATACGCTTGTGTCTGATGGACACTCAACGTGATATTTCGTTTTTACTGCGCCATCTACGTGAGCCGGGATCTTCCCGGGAAACCCTGTATGAGATATTGCGGGATTTGGAAACACTGATGTCACATACGACTTTCCTCTTCGATAAGATAAACTTCCTGA
>NZ_DCSO01000059.1:2825-9090 GCF_002325665.1 Methylophaga sp. UBA1464 | reverse complement strand
AAGATAAACTTCCTGATGGATTCCACTCAGGGTTTTATCAATATCCAGCAGGCTCAGATCATCAAAACGTTCTCGATAGCCGCCGTCGTATTCCTGCCACCGACCTTGATTGCCAGTATTTACGGGATGAATTTTAAATATATGCCGGAACTGGACTGGAGCTTTGGCTATCCATTTGCTATTGGTTTAATGGTGGCGGCAGGTATGGCACCTTATCTATACTTTAAACGTAAAGGCTGGTTATAAAAATTCATTAAAGGAGTGATTCATGAGTCGACATTTTGATAAAGCAGAGGGTTTGAGTGAACAGCATGACCCGGCGACACATGACTATGTGTTTAACCAGACCATGTTTCGTATCAAGGATCCAAAACGAACATTGAAGTTTTATTCTGAAGTAATGGGCATGACATTAATCAAGCGCTTTGATTTTCCGGAAATGCAGTTCACCCTGTATTTCATGGCAGCTATATCACCTGAACAACGTCAAGACTGGTCTGATGACAATAATGAGCGAATCAAGCAAACCTTTGCCCGTCCAGCCATGCTGGAGTTAACCCATAACTGGGGTGACGAAGACAAAGATGAGGTTGCTTATCATAACGGTAATAGTGAACCACGGGGCTTTGGTCATATCGGTTTTGCCGTACCGGATATTGATGCCGCCTGTGCACGTTTTGAGGCGTTCGGTGTACCGTTTGTAAAACGACCTGATGACGGCAAAATGAAAGGAATTGCTTTTATTCAGGATCCGGATGGCTATTGGATAGAAATTTTCACCCCTGATCGTCAGCCGACTTTGCTGAAAGATCATCTTGGTTAGGTTCTTCCTGTTTAGTGGAGCCGACTCCGAGTGGAGGACTGGCATATACCTGTACTCGGTCTGGCATTTTTTTGGCTTCGTACATTGCCTCATCAGCGTAACGGACTAGTTGCATGGCGTTACTACCATGCAGTGGGTATAAGGCAATGCCAATACTGACGCCGATATGCAGAATCTTGCCATCAACCTCATAGGGGATGCTCAGACATTCACAGATTTTTTCTGCTGTTTGCTGGGCATTCGCCAGATGATGAACATTTTGTAACAGCACGACAAATTCATCACCGCCAATGCGTCCGACCACATCTGCGCCACGCAGGCATTGGCGTATACGATTCGCCACCTGTTGCAATAATAAATCGCCAATGGCATGTCCATGCTGATCATTGACCGGTTTGAAATTATCTAAATCCAGAAATAAGACGGCGACGACTTGTTCTTCACGCTGGCTTAAGACGATGGCCTGATTCAAATGCTCGGTAAAACTGGCGCGGTTTGGCAAACCGGTTAATGTATCGTGATGCGCCATATGTGACATGCGCTGCATCAGCAGTTTATGTTCAGTGATATCCCGGGCAATACCGGTGTATGAGTCAACGATGTCATTTTTATCAAATAACGGTGCTGCATTACTGCGATGCCAGCACCAGTGACCATGTAAATGTCTGATTCGGTATTCGATGCCACTGTGTTTTTGACGGCTGTGCCGTACCTGTTGTAAAAAACTATGACAGGCAGGCACATCATCAGGATGCACAAAGTGCTCGAAATGCCTGCCAATCACTTCATTGAGCGGATGGCCCAGAATCTCTGTCCAGTTGGGCGAGGCATAGGTCAGTATGCCGTCCAGAGATAACGAATAAATGATGTCATTGGCATTTTCAACAAAGGCTCGAAATTTATTCTCACTTTTGTTCAAAGCGGTTTCGTAGTTTTTGCGTTGGGTAATGTCATTGCCGTAGCCGGTCCAGATAATAGTGCCATCAGTTTCACGTATCGGTGTGTCGTAGGCTTCAATCCAGATGGTTTCACCCCCTTTAACAAGCATTCGGAATTCACTGTGCCATGCGCTGCCCGTTTCAGCGCATTCAATGCTTTCATTAATAACACGCTGATAATCATCTGGATGAATCATTTTTAGTAACAAGTTGGCATCTTCAGCAACCTGTTGCTGGGTTACACCAAACAATTGTTCCAGTCTGGAACTGGTATAAGTGTATTGAAATTGACCGTCAGGTGTTCGACAAAGCTGGTAAATAAAACCAGGCAGGTAAGGTGAAACGGCGTGTAAATGTCTAAGCAACTCGCTGTGGGTCAGAGAGGAAGGTGTCTGCTGGCCGTTGTTTGAAGATTGCGTCATGCTTGATAACACCATTTGTTTTTTATTCAATAATAGGCCGATGCATGTATGGCTTCAAGCATTTAAATGACCTGGAAAGGTCAGTTACTCCATGCTGCAGGAAGATTATTTTTTAAATGATCAATAAATATTCGGGTGCGTCGAGACAAATGACCGTAGGGATACATTAACCAGATTGGCAGACTGGGGCCATTCCATTCGGCCAGACAGCGTTGCAATTTGATTGAATGCTTATTCAAAGCTGTTTCAACCAACCAGTCGGGATAAAACCCCAAGCCCTTTCCACGAGCGATCGCATCAGCCTGTATCACAAATTGATCCGCGGAAAGACGTGATGGTCTTGCAGCTAATTTAAATGTGCTTCCCTGAGTATGGTTTAATATGATTTCATCCATTGATTGGGACAGTGTATCAATCCATTCATGCTCAGATAGCTGGCGCGGATGACTGATTTTTTCAGCTTGTTGTAAATATTCCGGGCTGGCATAGATACCTTGAGAGAGTTGACCGAGAAACTCATGTCGTAAACCACTTTCAGAGATTTCCCCCAACCATAAGGTGACCGATTCTCCATCGGTTGCAAGGGGCAAACTAAAACCTGTACGCATTTTAAGCTGTAATTTAGGGTGCTCAGCCATTAATGATTCCACTTTATCGCTAAGCCAGCTGCAACTGAACGCGTTGTGAAATGTAAAATTGAGTTCTCCGCTCACCTCCATCTGCAGAGCATCCAGTGCGAGCTGACTTTGTTGTGCGAGAGCGATAAATTGCTGGCAATAACCGGCAAATATCTGACCTGCCTGAGTGGGGATAAGGCGGTTTGATTCCCGGCGTAGTAATTTTTGACCTATCCGTTCTTCAAGTTGAGAGATACGTCTGCTTAATGTTGATTTTGGAATACCCAGTTGCTCTGCGGTAAACGTTAAACTGCCGGATCGGGTGATCTCAACAAAGGCGTTAACGGCTCTCATATCTGGCAAAACTATCCGGTTTTTCATAATCGCTCTGTTCAGGTTTTTGCAACGGCATGTTGATCAATAAGCTCTTTTAAATGCAAATAATTAACAATATCATTTGCATTAAGTAATAAGCATTGTAATGAATTAACTGGATTTCCACCATCATTGAAATGTGTCGAAATTTTTAGTGGGTTTAGCTTAAACAAAGCTGGGTTAAGAAAGGATTAATACTGTGAATTAACAGCCAAAAGCTATTCAATGTTTCCCTATTTATAGTTTGTTTGCCCTTTCCCGGTGTCGCTGCAAAGCACACCGGGTTTTTTTTGCCTGAATTCAAGGGATATTTTCTGCTTGTCGTTTGCCAGATATAAGTCTAGTCGCCAGACTGTAAGGACAAAGGAGTGAGCGATGAGATTATTCACAAATATATTATGGCTTAACATTGTGGCCACTTTTGGGGCACAGGCCGATGAACCCGCTTTCAATTATAACTTTTACAGTTCAATCAGAATGCAGGCGGAAGCGGTGAGCCCGGATAATCAGCAAGCAATGTCTGCTTATCGTGGTATTCGTGATGCCTATTCAAGGGTTGGTTTTAATGCGGCGTATGAGTTTTCTGAAGATACATCGGTTTTTACCCAGCTGGAACTGCCTTTTGATAGCGCTAACTTTCGGTTTCGTGATTCGTATGACCAGGGAGAGGTTGGCCGCAATAAGGCTGAAAATATCCGGGTCGGTCTGATTGGCCTGACCAGCAGTGTCGGCACAGTAACCGCAGGTCAGCAGTGGATGCCTTACTATAATGCCATTACATTTCCAGTAGATCAGTTCAGCAGCTTTTACAGTGGCTTTGCGACTTATACGACTTTTCGGGTGAAAGAGACGCTGGCCTATCAAAGTCCACTGTGGAACGGTTTTGGATTTGGGGGTTCCTACTCAACACGTCACGGTAATATCCGTTCACCTTCAAGGATTGATGATCGACGAATCCAGGCTGTTGTCAGTTATCAGCTGGGGGAAACCCGTCTGGCCATTGGGATGGATGACCGTGGGAATGCCAGTGGCTTTAAAGACCGGTTATATGGTGTGACGTTGTCTCATGCAAAAGGACAATGGTCTATGGCAATTAAATATGAAATCACCGATACGGATAATCCAGACAGTTTTTATGGTGATAAAGCACAGGCAATAAATCTCTATAGCGCTTATCATCACGGTAAAAATACTTATAAAGTCATGCTTGCCAATGTTGAAGCTTATGGTGAATCCGTGATTCATCTTGGTATAGATCATCGAATCAATCAGGATTTACGTGTGTTTGCCGAATTTTATCAGGAGCAGGAAACCGCCGCGATGACTGCCAAACAGGCTGGGCTGGAAGGTTTTGATGCTGAGATCAGTGGTGGCAAGTTGTTTCTGGTGGGATTCCGTTATGATCTGAATATGTAAAAACTCACTCCAGCTGAAGCCAGAGTGAGTTATGTTTACCTAAGCAGATTATTTTAACCGTTCATCATTCAGCTCACCCTGCTCATTAAGCATGTCATCATGCTCCTGCATTTTCCAGGGCAGGATCCCCGGAGAGATGTGAATAAAATGCAGGTATTTTTCAAACTGATTCAGAATGTCATCAATGACCTCCTGCTGATCACAGTTGAAGATATCGTAGGCAGCACCGCCTCGGCGCATGAATATTTCCGCTCGGTAATAGCGTTTATCAACGTCCTCGTTGCTTGCCATTTGCGGATAGGCAAATGTCGGCATGGCATAACCCCGCATCCGGATCTCATAAATAAAATCGAGTTCTTCATCACGCACAACCTCAATATAGGCACGGTGCTGAGTATCATCAAAAAATACACTTACGGGCCAACCTTTGTCACGTAAAACCGTTTCAACATTTTGCATCGCCGGATAAGCTGTGTTTTTAATAAAATCAGCGACCTGTTGATAATCCGGATAGTGAATTAACCCGGCCAGACGCTTTTTCCAGTTGCCCGGTTTATGCTGCGAACTATGCATGTAGGCGGACAGGCTTGCTTCACGATGACCCTCAATGGACAGTGCCCGCCACATACCAATTGCCGCCAGCACCATAATGATGGCAAATGGCAAGGCGCTGGTAATACTCATGGTCTGTAAGGCACTTAAGCCCCCGGCGATTAACAAAGCAGCGGCAACCAGTCCCTCTAACGTTGCCCAGAATACACGTTGCCAGACCGGTGTGTTACTGGCGCCACCAGAGGCTAAAGAATCGATAACCAATGAACCCGAGTCAGAAGAAGTGACAAAGAAGGTCATAATCAAAATGACGGTAATAAAGGACACGATTGAGGTCAGAGGTAAACGCTCGTATAGCTTGAATAGTGCAATGGCTGTGTCATTCTGCACTTCGGTAATCAGGGCGGTGTATCCCTGATTCATGATCATGTTCAGAGCTGTATCACCAAAAATCGAGAACCAGATAAAAGTGAAAATGGTTGGCACCAGTAACACCCCGAATACAAACTGGCGAATGGTTCGGCCACGGCTTATTTTGGCAATAAATAATCCGACAAAGGGCGCCCAGGCAATAGTCCAGCCAAAGATGAAAAGGGTCCAGTTTCCAATCCAGTCACTGCGGGTATAGGCCTGCAGATTAAAAGTCCGTTCAACAATATTGTTCAGATAACTGCCGGTGTTCTGCAGAAAAGTCTCCAGAATCACAATGCTTGGTCCAGCGATAAAGACAAACAGCATTAGTGCCAGAGCCAACACCATATTAACGATAGAAAGACGTTTAACACCTTTATCCAGTCCAGCTACAACAGACAGAATTGCCAGCATGGTAATCCCGGCTATGGTGACCACCTGTACAAAGGTACTGACCGGTATGCTGGGCCATAAATAGTTCATGCCGGCGTTTATCTGGGCAACCGAAAGCCCGAGGGTGGTGGCAATACCAAATAAGGTGCCGAGAATGGCAATGACATCAACAGTATGGCCAATGGGACCATAAATTCGTTCCCCAATCAGTGGATAAAGTGCGGAGCGCATAGACAAAGGCAGTCCATGGCGAAAAGCGAAATACGCTAATACCAGACCGGTCAGGCCATAAATGGCCCAGATATGAAAACCCCAGTG
>NZ_DCSO01000059.1:2321-2747 GCF_002325665.1 Methylophaga sp. UBA1464 | reverse complement strand
CAGATATGAAAACCCCAGTGAAAAAAGGCGATTTGCATTGCCTGTTTGGCCGCATCAACGGTTTCAGGCGCGCCTTGAGGAGGTGAGGCGTAATGCAGTACCGGTTCTGCCACACCAAAAAATAATAATGCTATGCCGTAACCCGCAGAAAACAACATGGCAAACCAGGCCGGAAAACTGTATTGCGGCTCGGCATGATCGGGGCCTAATTTGGTTTTCCCCCAACTTGAAATCGCCACCGTCACAATAAATACCAGAAAGAAAGCGACCGCCAGCATATAAAACCAGCCGAATGTTTTGGTCAGATAATTGAGTGTCGTAGCAAAGGCTTCACCGGCTAACTCCGGATTACTGATAGTCCCGATTACCAGCAATAAGGCGATAACAACGGCGGGTACAAAAACGGGTACTAATATGGTGGATGGA
>NZ_DCSO01000059.1:0-2278 GCF_002325665.1 Methylophaga sp. UBA1464 | reverse complement strand
GGTGGATGGAATTTTCGATGACTTGCTTTGCTGCATGATCAAGCTCCCTTTTTGGACTCCGAAGAATCACATAAGTCATGCAATATTATGTGCTTTATGGCCGTTATGGTCTCTGACTGACAATGCAAAATGTTCAGAAAATATTACATTATCGGCATATTGCATGCCGTATAGATAGTACAGAAAATCACCACACAAACTGATTTTGGTTTGTGTGGTGAGATAACTGTCTAGCCTTTAGGTCCGAGAAAGAACCAGATGATCAGGCCGACTACCGGGAAGAACAATAATATTAAAATCCATAACACTTTTGCTAACGTACCGGCACCACTTTTGGCCACTTTAAGAATAGCCCAAATGATGATGATCAGCCAAATAAGACCTAAAAGGCCGCCAACTTCAACACCCATTTTGTTGCTCCTTTGCTAGTGTGATATCAAGTAACTCTCCTCTAGCATAAACGATAAGCATGGTATTGAACCAACTCTTTTCAGGGCGTTGCCGGTTCAATCACCTCACCGGAGTAGGCTTTCAAGCCGCCGCCCAATGCCTTGTACAGTGTTAATTGATTTCGTAAACGCGCCAGTTGAGTATCAATTTGGGCTAACTGGGCATCAATATGACTGCGCTGCGCATCCAGAACTTCCAGATAGCTGTCTACACCGGCGTCATAACGGATTTCAGCTAACTGCAGGCTGCGACCAGTGGCTTTGGTCAAATCCTGTTGCGCATTAAGTTGCGCATCAAGCGTTTGCCTTGCCTGCATTTCATCCAGCACTTCTTTGAATGCCTGCTGGATCGTTTCCTGATAACGCGCGATATTAATATCTTTTTGCAGTTCGGCTACATCCAGGTTGGCATCGTTAACTCCCCAATCAAGCAGCGGTAGTGATAATTGTGGTGAAATTTGCCAGAGCCGACTTCCTGAGTTAGTTAAATCAGAAGGTGTTGAGCCGCCAAGACCAATAGCCGCCGTCAGACTGATTCGTGGGAAGAAAGCGGCTCTTGCAGCACCAATGTTGGCATTGGCGGCTTTGAGTTGATGTTCCGCCTGCATCACATCAGGTCTTGACAGTAATACTTCGGAAGATAAATTCACCGGTAAGTCCTGTAATGTATGTACATCTTCTCCCCATTTAGCCGTCCATTGCTGGCGGTCCAATGTTTGACCGACTAATAATTCCAGTGCGGTAAAGTTCTGATTGGCCTGTTGCTGGTAGCGTGATTCGGCAATTCGGGCTTCATGCAAAGCTGTTTCCGCCTGTCTTAATGCAAGTTCCGAGGCCAGGCCTGATTCAAATCGTTTGTTAATCAGCTCATAACTTTCTTCCCGGGCTTCGCGGGTTGAGCGTGAGAACTCCAGCTGGGCAATGGTTGCCTGCCAGCTGAACCAGGCATCAGCCACTTCAGAAACCAATGTCAATTGAATGCTTTTACGACTGGCTTCACTGGCAAGAAACTGTTCCAGTGCGGCTTGCTGTAAACTGTCAATCCGGCCAAAAAAGTCTATTTCCCAGGCCGAGATTCCGACACCAATTTGGTATTCTTCATAAATACCACCACCGCCAATAGCCTGGCTGCCGGAGCTAACACCTTCAGGTACTCTTTGACGTGTGGCACTGGCAGTGCCATCAACCGCTGGCAACCGTTCGGCACGTTGAATTTTGTACTGCGCCCGAAGCTGCTCAACCTGGAAAATGGTGGCGCGTAAATTACGATTATTTTCCAGAGACAATGCAATTAATTGTTGTAGCTGTTTGTCCTGATAAAACTCCTGCCAGCCTGTATCAGCAGCCAAAGAAGCATTGACAATCGATTCACTGCTTTCCAGCATCACTGGATTGGCTGGACGTTGATAATCAGGAATCATCGAGCAGGCACCCAGCGCTGCCGATAGTGTTATTACAGAAATCAGTTTCAATTTGGCATTCATGCCGATTCTCCTTGAGAAACCTGCTGTTTGGCAGGTGTTTTACCGGTTATCTTGCTGGCTAATGTAAAAACCAGCACAAAAAACATTGGGACAAAGAATATGGCCAGTCCTGTAGCGGTTACCATGCCGCCAAACACCCCGGTGCCGATGGCATTCTGGCTGGCAGAACCTGCACCGGTGCTGAGCATTAATGGCGTAACTCCCAGCATGAAGGTTAACGCGGTCATGGCGATGGGGCGTAACCTCATACGTACCGCTTCCAGCGTAGCATCCACTAATGACATGCCGTCTTCGTATAAGGTTTTAGCGAACTCAACAATCAGAATGGCGTTACGGGAGGACAGG
>NZ_DCSO01000083.1:19876-20040 GCF_002325665.1 Methylophaga sp. UBA1464 | reverse complement strand
ACCGATCTGGTGCGCTCGATTCAATTGCTCAACCCGCGTCCCGGCAGTAGTATCCAAACTGACAAAACTGAATATATCGTACCGGATGTCTATGCGATAAAAGTTCACGGCAAATGGCAGTTGTCACTTAACCCGGACAATGCTCCTAAACTGCAGATTGCCGA
>NZ_DCSO01000083.1:18129-19734 GCF_002325665.1 Methylophaga sp. UBA1464 | reverse complement strand
CGAACATTACGCATCCTTAATAAATCGTGCCGATAGCAGTGAAGAAAACACCTACCTGAAAAATAATCTGCAGGAAGCACGCTGGTTTCTGAAAAGTTTACAAAGCCGTAATGAGACATTGCTGAAAGTCACGCAAGCCATTGTTGAACGGCAGCGTGATTTTCTTGACCATGGTGAAGAAGCCATGAATCCCTTGGTGTTAGCCGATATTGCCGAGACAGTGGAAATGCATGAATCCACTATATCCCGAGTCACCACACGCAAATATCTGCACACACCGCGCGGTATATTTGAATTGAAATTCTTTTTCTCCAGCCATGTCGGAACTGAAAGTGGCGGAGAATGTTCAGCAACAGCCATTCGTGCGATCATCAAAAAACTGGTCGCCGCAGAAAATCCAAGAAAACCTCTCAGTGACAGCAAAATTGCTGATATTCTGGGAGAACAGGGCATTAATGTCGCTCGCCGTACTATTGCAAAGTACCGTGAAACATTGGCGATAGCGCCCTCAAATGAGCGTAAGCGACTGGTGTAGAACCAGTTTTAGTCCACCAACAGGAGTGATGCATTATGCAATTAAATCTAAGCGGACAACATATCGATATCACTGACAGCCTCCGGGATCACGTCAATAAAAAATTCGAGAAACTCACTCGTCATTTTGATCACATGACCAACGTACATGTGGTGCTATCTGTTGAAAAACTTCGGCAGAAAGCTGAAGCAACCGTGCATGCCAGTGGAGCAGACTTATTTGCTTCTGACGAGCAGGAAAATATGTATACCGCTATTGAAAATCTGGTTGCCAAACTGGATCGACAGATCATTAAACACAAAGATAAAATCACTAACCACCATCAAGCTGATGGTGCAATTCAAAAACATAACGCTAGTTAAGGAGCGGTATTTTTCATGCTTATTGCTGCACTGCTCGTAAATGCGGACAACATCAGTTTCCACGATGAAGCTACCAGTAAAAAACGGGTGATCGAAAATCTCAGTCGGATGCTGGGAGCCAACACCAGTGCAGCGACTGCTGAAAAAATCTTTCAAGTTCTGCTTGAACGGGAACGTCTGGGCAGTACCGGATTAGGCAAGGGCGTGGCTATCCCCCACGCCCGTGTCCCGGATCTGACGCATACTGTGGCCGCCATGCTGACGCTGGAAACGCCCGTTGAGTTTGAAGCGGCTGATGGTAAACCGATTGATATTGCCTTTGGTTTATTGGTCCCTGAGGATGATACTGAACATCATTTACAGCATCTGTCCCGTCTTGTCACACTGTTCCGTGATGAAGAAGTTTGTAGCCGTATTCGGCAGGCCCCCAATGCGGAAGCCATTTTTGAATTATTACTTTCCATCGACGAAGACTGATTCACAATGTCTCTGCCAGCAGCCATAAATAGTCAACATGGCGTAATGCTTCATTATCAGGGAAAAGGAATTCTGCTAACGGGTGAGGCAGGTATTGGCAAAAGCAGTCTTGCGCTTGAATTGATTCATCATGGGGCGATTTTGATTGCCGATGATGTAGTGGATTTTTCACTGGAAGCTGATCAGCTAATCGGCCATTGCCCCAAAATGCTTTCCGGTCTATTGCATAGT
>NZ_DCSO01000083.1:6303-18088 GCF_002325665.1 Methylophaga sp. UBA1464 | reverse complement strand
CGGTCTATTGCATAGCCGTGAATTAGGCTTGATCGATATTCGCAAAGTATATGGTGAAGAGAGCTGGCGGAGCAGCTGCATTGCAGATTTTTGTATTGAGCTGAAATCAGTGCATCAACCTCCAGTCAGCGTCACCACACCAATTCACAGTAAATTTATTCTTGGTAAACCATTAGCAGTATTGACCTTATCTGTCCAGAATCCGGCATCATTAAAAACCCGAATTGACAGCTGGCTGGCAATGCAGAGTTCCCACCAACACAGCCATGCCAAAATGCAGCTCTGGCAACTGGCTAAAATGGCATTTTAAACACAGATATTTGCCTAAAAGGCTCATATCCATTACATTCATTGGCGGTAAACTGCCCTTCCAGTCTGACTTTTACTGGTGACCAAGAGAACCAAGATGACCGTAGGTATTTTGATCGTATCGCACAACCATATCGGCACCGAGTTGATAAACACGGCAAGACAAATGTTGTCCTGCTGTCCCTTGCCTACCAAAGTCATTTCTATCGAAGTAAAAGATAATCCCGACGCGATTCGGAAACAGCTTGATGGTGAATTGATTGGACTGGATCAGGGTAATGGTATTTTGATTTTGACAGATATGTTTGGCTCTACTCCCAGCAATATTGCTTGTGCGGTCTCTGATCGTGAAGATATTCGAATTGTTTCAGGGCTTAATCTTCCCATGCTAATCCGCGTTTTGAATTATCCAACCTTAAGCCTTGATGAACTGGAACACAAAGCAGTAAGTGGTGGCCAGGAAGGCATAGTTCGGTGTCATCATTCAGGATACCGTCCATGAAACAGGAACAGACTTTTACCATTATCAACCGACTGGGTTTACATGCCCGGGCTGCCGCCAAATTTGTCACCACAGCTTCTGAGTTCAATGCGGATATCCATGTTTCAAGGGATGACCGTCAGGTAAATGGCAAAAGTATTATGGGAGTGATGATGTTAGCAGCGGCCAAAGGCACTGAAATCCAGGTTACAGCAGAAGGCGATGATGCTGAACCTGCTTTACAGGCTATCGGTGAGCTGATTGCCAATTACTTTGGGGAAGGCCAATGACGCTTGAACTCCAGGGCATTGGTGTTTCCCGAGGCATCGCGATCGGCCGCGCACATATTCTGTTTCACAATCAGCCGGATGTACGTGAATACCTGATCCCTGCCTTTTCGATTGAACAGGAAGTTGAACGTCTGCTCGACGCCATTGAACAGGCCAAGCAGCAGCTCAAGTCGATACGTAATCATATTCCCGCCAACGCGCCTGCAGACGTAACCTCATTCATTGATACACATATTTTGATGCTCAATGACTCATCTCTGACCAAAGTCCCAGTCGAGATGATCCGCCAGCGTCGCTGTAATGCTGAATGGGCACTGCAACTTCAACGTGACGCACTGATCAACGTCTTCAATGAAATGGATGATCCCTATCTGCGAACCCGTCGTGATGATGTTGATCATGTGGTCAATCGTATCCATCGGATTCTGGCCGATCAGGAAGTTGCTGATCACGAAATTGCTGATGGACGGCTGAAAGGTCATATCATCATTGCTGAAGATTTGACGCCTGCAGATACCGTTTTAATGCAACATCAGGGTATTGCTGCCTTCGTCACTGAGCATGGTGGTGCGACTTCGCATACCACAATCCTGGCACGCAGCCTGGGTATTCCGGCCATTGTCGGTGTGGAATCTGTTCGTCGCTATGTGCAGGACAATGAGCCACTGATCGTCGATGGTGAAGCTGGCATCATGATTGCCGGTGCCGATGAAGGCACACTTAGAGAATATCAACAGCGGCGCATTGCTTTTGATGAACATATTTCATCACTCAGTCGCTATAAGTCACAACCGACCCGTACCCGCGATGGTAAAACCATTACGCTACTCGCAAATGCGGAATTGCCCGAAGACATTACGACTATCAGTAATGCCGGGGCACAGGGCATTGGACTTTATCGAACCGAATTTCTCTACATGAACCGTCTGGCACCACCCGAAGAGGAAGAACAGCTGGCGGCATATCGTGATGTGGTGGAAGGCATGAATAATCAGCCGGTCACCATTCGAACCTTCGACTTAGGCGCTGATAAAACCGTTGATGGTGGCCGTCATCTCACTCAAACAGTAGTCACAAATCCAGCGCTTGGTTTACGCGCCATTCGTTTGTGTCTGACTCAGCCGGCTATGTTTCGTACCCAGTTAAGAGCTATTTTACGGGCATCAGCCTATGGCAAAATCAAAATCATGTTCCCGATGATTTCCACAATGCATGAACTGTTGCAGGCACGTAACTTACTTGAGCAATGCAAACTGGAACTGGACAGAGAAGGACTGGAATATGATCATCGGGTTGAAATTGGTGCCATGATCGAAATCCCTGCCAGTGCAGTTTGTGCGGAAATGTTTGCTCGCCATGTCGATTTCCTGTCAATCGGCACCAATGATTTGATTCAATATACTTTGGCAATCGATCGTATTGATGACACAGTCAACTATCTTTATGACCCATTGCACCCTGCCGTTTTACGGTTGATTCATATGACACTGGAAGCTGGCAGAAAATTTAATGTACCAGTATCAATGTGCGGTGAAATGGCTGGTGATCCTCGTTATACACGTCTATTGCTGGCAATGGGGCTGGAGCATTTCAGTATGCATCCCAATGCTTTGTTAGAAATAAAGCAAATCATTAACGAAACTGATTTGAGTTTATTGCCGAGTAATACCCTTAGCATCATGGAAGTTTCTGATGCACTTGAGGCGGATATGTTGCTTGAACAAATCAACGCGCCGATTCATCACTAAAGTCTGTTTATCTCAAATAACCAAATCTGTTGTAAGAGATAAACAGGCCTGACAATTTAACGCTATCCAGCACAAGGCAAGCAGGCTAAAATAGCTTGCAAAACCTCCCCGTACAAGAACCGACGCCACCTGGAACCGGATATGTCTGAGCTGGACCAACATCGCAGTCTCAATCACTCGCTGAATGCATTTTCCGAGGCGCTAAAAAGTGGACGATTCGTCAGAATGCGCCGCTTATTAGCCAGCCTGCATCCCGCTGAAACAGCACATTTACTGGAATCTTTGCCGCCAGCCGAACGTCTGGTTTGCTGGCCGATCATTAACCCCGAATTACGCGGTGAAGTACTTTCCTATATTGGTGAAGATGTTCGTACAGGTCTGATGACCAACATGGACACGGCTGATCTATTAAGTGCGACTGAAGATCTGGATACCGATGATGTCGTTGATATCTTGCAGGATCTGCCCGGCCATGTGATGCAGGAAGTGTTGCGGGCCATGAACTCGCAGCGCCGACGTCGGGTTGAAGCCATTCTGGCTTATGAGGAGGATACTGCCGGTGGTCTGATGAACACCGATGTGGTCACGGTGCGTTCTGACATTACCCTGGAAGTGGTATTACGTTATTTGCGTATGTACGGCGAATTACCTGAAAACACGGATAGCTTGTACGTTGTTGATCATCAGGATAAATATCTCGGTACTTTACGTTTGTCGCAGGTTGTCAGTCGCAGTCGTTCGCTCACTGTACGCGAAGCGATGTCGCATCAGGTTGAGCCAATTCCGGCCAATATGTCTGACCACGATGTGGCACACCGTTTTGAAAAACACGATCTGATTTCTGCCCCCGTAGTAGATAAAGACAACCATCTGCTGGGCCGTATCACAATCGATGACGTGGTAGACGTTATCCGCGATGAAGCCGAACACTCTTTATTGAGCATGGCCGGTTTGAGTGAGGATGAAGACACATTTGCGCCGGTCAAAAAAAGTATCCATCGCCGCTCGGTATGGCTCGGCATCAACCTGCTCACCGCTTTTCTCGCCGCATGGGTCATTGGTCTGTTTGATACTACCATTGAAAAACTGGTGGCATTGGCAGTATTAATGCCGATTGTTGCCAGCATGGGCGGCATTGCCGGTAGCCAGACATTGACATTGGTGATTCGCTCCATGGCTTTAGGGCAACTGAATGATAAAAACCAGCGATGGTTGTTACGTAAGGAATTTCTGGTCGGCATGGCTAATGGTGTGATTTGGGCAATAGCAATCGCTTTTGTTACTTATCTGTGGTTTGGTAATTTTTTACTGGGAATCATGATTGGCGCGGCCATAATTGTTAATATGACTTGTGCTGCACTTGCAGGCGTCATAATTCCATTGGGATTGAAACGTATTGGTATTGATCCCGCATTGTCCGGCAGTGTGTTACTGACCACTGTGACAGATGTCGTCGGATTTATGGCTTTCCTTGGATTTGCTACTTTATTTATTGTTTAACTCGGATATTTGATTATGTCAGGCAACAGTTTCGGAAAACTATTTACCGTCACCACCTTTGGTGAAAGTCACGGTACAGCGATAGGTTGTATTGTGGATGGCTGCCCACCGGGACTTGAATTGTCTGAAGCCGATCTGCAGGGAGATCTGGATCGTCGTCGTCCCGGTAAAAGCCGTCATGAAACACAACGTCGCGAACCCGATCAGGTCAAAATTCTTTCAGGCATTTTTGAAGGCAAAACCACCGGGACTCCCATTGGTTTGTTGATTGAAAATGTGGATCAACGTTCAAAAGATTACGGCAATATTGCAGAGCAATTTCGCCCGGCTCATGCCGATTATGCCTATCAGCATAAATATGGTTTCCGTGATTACCGGGGTGGTGGTCGCTCCTCAGCTCGTGAAACTGCAATGCGAGTCGCCGCGGGCGGTATTGCCAAAAAATTTCTCAAACAACGATATGGTATCGAAATTCAGGGTTACCTGAGTCAGCTCGGACCGATTAAAGCTGAAACACTGGATTGGTCGCATATCGAAAACAGTTTGTTTTTCAATCCGGATCCGAAGATTGAAAGTCAGTTGGAAGACTATATGGATGCCCTACGCAAGGAAGGCAATTCAATTGGTGCTCGTATCAATGTCATTGCCCGCCATGTCCCCCCCGGTCTGGGTGAACCTATTTTTGATCGACTGGATGCTGATATTGCTCATGCGATGATGAGTATTAATGCCGTTAAAGGTGTTGAGATCGGTGCAGGTTTTGAGTCGGTTACTCAAAAAGGCACCGAACATCGTGATGAAATAACCCCTGAAGGCTTTCTGAGCAACCATGCTGGCGGTACGCTCGGTGGAATTTCCAGCGGCCAGGATTTACTGGTCAGCATGGCACTCAAACCTACATCCAGCTTGCGCATACCGGGTCGCAGTATCAACACACGTGGTGAGCCTATTGAAGTGGTTACACATGGCCGTCATGATCCCTGTGTGGGCATTCGGGCTACACCAATCGCTGAAGCCATGCTGGCATTGGTGTTAATGGATCATGTATTACGTCAACGGGCACAGAACATGGATGTCACGACTGATACACCAATTATTCCGGCGCAAGCCTGATCTGATCGCTGGTGCCTTTTTCTGGTCTACCCTACTGGCGACTGTCAGGATTTTATCTTTTTTATTTTGCTACTCTGGGTATTCTGGTTCCCTACTGGGGCCTCTACCTGCAGTGGGAAGGCTTCAGTGCCAGGCAGATTGGTGAATTAACCGCCATTCTGCTGGCCACCCGCATTATTGCACCAAATGTCTGGGGCTGGATTGCTGATCATCGTGGTCAGCGAATGCGTATTGTACGACTGGCAAGTTTTCTCAGTATTTTGGCTTTCTCTGCCATTTTTATCTCGCAAAGTTATTACTGGATAGCCGCTGTACTGATGCTATTCAGTTTTTTCTGGAATGCGTCACTTCCCCAATTTGAAGTCACTACCCTGCAGCATCTGGGCGAGTATAGCCATCATTACAGCAAGATCCGTGTGTGGGGATCTATCGGCTTTATCTGTGTAGTGGTGTTGCTCGGTTGGCTGTTAGATCGTTACGATGCCGGCATCGTCCCCTATGCCTTGCTGGTATCAATCAGTGGTATCTGGTTAATCAGCCTGACCGTTCCTGAATCAGCAAGTCGTCATCTCAGTCTCAATCACATCCCTATAAAGCAATTACTTAAACAACCTGCAGTGCGGGCATTTTTAGCCATCTGTTTTTTAATGCTGGTCAGCCATGGACCCTACTATACGTTTTACAGTATTTATCTTGAACAGCATGGATACAGCCGCACCCTGATCGGACAGTTATGGGCGTTGGGTGTGGTAGCAGAGTTAATGGTATTTCTGGTGATGCACCGCTGGTTACCACGCTTTGGCATACGTAAAGTGCTACTGGCCAGCCTGCTGCTGGCAGCGCTTCGTTGGCTGTTGATTGCGCTATATGCCGATCAGATTTTTATATTGATTGCCGCACAATCTTTACATGCGGCCAGTTACGGTGCCTATCATGCCGCTTCAATAGCATGGGTACACCAACATTTCACCGGCCGCAATCAAGGACGAGGACAGGCGCTTTACAGCAGTATGAGTTTTGGTGCCGGAGGTGCGGTGGGAAGCTTATTAAGCGGTTATTTATGGATTACCCCCGGACCGGAAATGACTTTCATTCTGGCGGCACTAACGGCTTGCACTGCATTTCTGATTGGTTTTGTATGGCTTAAAACAGCTAAATCCACTGCTGGAAAATAACCATTCAAATAACGTGGTAAGCTTCCCATAAGTACTGCAAAGCCGCTATACTCCTGCGTTGATAATTTCAAAAGCCAACAGTGCTCATGCACTGCTTCTGACTAGGTGGGATATGCATTTCTCAATTAAGAAAGGGCTGACATTGCCCCTTGCTGGTGCCCCGGAACAAACAATTAGCCAGGCTAATCCGGTCGCATCGGTTGCTGTGTTGGGTCACGAATACGTCGGGATGAAACCGACTATGCTGGTTGAAGAAGGGCAGCGGGTTAAATTAGGTGAAGCCTTGTTCACCGACAAGAAAATTCCCGGTGTGACTTATACAGCTCCAGGCTCAGGCGTGATTAAATCCATTAACCGTGGCGCTAAACGCGCATTACAATCTGTGGTAATTGAGCTAGAAGGTGATGATGAAATCACTTTTAAACATTACTCCCCGAAAGAACTGACGTCGCTCAGCCGTGAGCAAGTCCAGGAAAATCTGGTGGCGTCGGGTTTATGGACAGCATTACGGACACGGCCGTACAGTAAAAGTCCGGAACTGGATAGCGAACCTAAAGCAATATTTATTACTGCCATTGATAGCAATCCACTGGCCGCTGACCCCAATCTCATAATTAATGAGTACGCTGACGATTTTCGTAATGGTTTGACAGTACTCAGTCATTTGACTAGCGGTAAATTGTATCTATGCCAGTCACCACAGGCTGCATTACCGACTCCTGATCTCAAAAATCTTGAAACCCCGACTTTCTCGGGCCCTCACCCCTCTGGTCTTGTTGGAACTCATATCCACTGTATCGAGCCGGTTAGTGTCAAAAAAACCGTATGGCATATCGGTTATCAGGATGTCATTGCTGTAGGAAAACTATTCACCACCGGTCACCTCTGGGTAGAACGAATTATCTCGCTGGCAGGCCCCATGGTAAATAAACCTCGGTTAATTCGCACACGACTGGGCGCCAATACTGAAGATTTAGTCCGTGGCGAAGTTCAGAATGTTCGTTCCCGTGTCATTTCCGGATCAGTTTTCAATGGTCATACAGCCAATAACTGGGCCGCTTTCCTGGGTCGATTTCATTCTCAGATATCTGTGCTTGAAGAAGGCACCCACCGTGAAGTATTAGGCTGGATTCGTCCAGGCGGCGCCAATAAATATTCCGCATTGAATGTGTTCTTCAGCAAAATTTTCGGCAAAAAAGATTTACCGTTGACTACCTCACAAAATGGTAGTCCGCGAGCCATGGTGCCTGTTGGTGTATTTGAAACGGTTATGCCACTGGATATTTTACCCACGCAACTGCTGAGAGCTTTACTGGTCAGAGATACTGATTCTGCTCAGGCTCTGGGGTGTCTTGAGTTGGATGAAGAAGATCTGGCCTTATGTTCATACGTCTGCTCTGGCAAATATGACTATGGCCCAGCGCTGAGAGCCAATCTTACACAAATAGAAAAAGAAGGATAACCATGGCGCGTTTAAGACGATTCCTAGACCGGATAGAGCCATCATTCCAAAAAGGCGGACCATACGAAAAGTATTTTGCTGTCTATGAGATGATCGACACATTCATCTATAGCCCGGGCGATGTAACTCGTGGCTCCCCGCATGTTCGAGATGGTATCGACCTTAAGCGGGTAATGAGTTATGTCGTGCTCGCGACCCTGCCCGTATTAATGCTGATGTTATGGAATACCGGCTATCAGGCAAACAGCGCGATGGCCCAATTGGGTATGTCGACACTGGAAGGCTGGCGTGGCTGGATTCTGACCAGTTTTGGTATCGGTTACGATCCTAATAGCATGTTCTCTAATATGTTCCATGGGCTACTATATTTTTTGCCGATATATCTGACAACATTGATTGCCGGAGGTACCTTTGAAGTCATTTTTGCTGCTGTGCGAAATCATGAAGTCAATGAAGGCTTTCTGGTTACCTCCATGCTTTACAGTCTCACCTTACCGCCATCTACGCCTCTGTGGCAGGTTGCTCTTGGTATTATCTTTGGTGTGGTGATTGGTAAAGAAGTGTTTGGTGGTACCGGCAAAAACTTCCTGAATCCTGCATTAACCGGCCGTGCATTTTTGTACTTTGCCTATCCGGCACAAATGTCCGGAGATGCTATCTGGACAGCAATTGATGGTTATACCGGCGCCACTCCTCTTGCCCTGGCTGCCCTGGGTGGTTTGGAAGCTGTGACTGAAGCGGGTTATACCTGGACACAAACCTTTATTGGTCATATGCCTGGTTCGCTGGGTGAAACATCTACTCTGGCTATTTTACTTGGAGCGGCTTTCCTGCTGTATACCCGGATTGCCTCTTTTAGAATTATTTTCGGTGTGTTTATCGGCATGGTTGCCACGACCTGGCTGTTTAATATGATTGGCAGTGAGACCAATCCAATGTTTGGTTTGCCCTGGTACTGGCATTTATCACTGGGTGGTTTTGCCTTTGGTATGGTTTTCATGGCCACGGATCCGGTTTCTGCAGCCATGACCAACAAAGGCCGCTGGATCTACGGCATTCTGATTGGTTTTATGACTGTGCTGATACGGGTCATCAATCCTGCCTTCCCCGAAGGTATTATGTTAGCCATATTGTTTGCCAATATATTTGCCCCTCTTATCGACTATTTTGTCGTTCAGTCCAACATTAAACGAAGACTACAGCGAAGCTAACCATGGCAGAAATTACTCGGAAAAAAGGTTTTTTTGGACAGCTGATGCAGCGGCCCAATGATGACCCGACAAAAACCATATTTATTGCAATCATGCTGTGTTTGGTCTGTTCGGTCATGGTGTCGACGGCAGCCGTAGCACTCAAATCCAAGCAGGTTGTAAATAAAAAGAATGATATTCGGCAGAACATACTGGCCGTTACCGGACAGTATGAACCCGGCATGGACATGGAAGTTGCCTTTGAACAATTTGAAGTCCGATTAGTTGACCTGGCATCCGGGGAGTTTGCGGAAAACGATATTGATCCGACGACGTATGATCAGCGCAAAGCCTCCGGGTCGCCAGATTTAGGAGTACGCCTCGGTAATCGTGAGGATATTGCCGGAATCGGCAGCAGAGCCAAATACGCACCTGTTTATATTCTGCGTCAAGGTGATGAAATCGAACAACTGGTCATTCCGGTTCATGGTTACGGCTTATGGTCGACTATGTACGGTTTTCTCTCCCTGGAGAGTGACTTTAATACCATTCGTGGTTTGCGTTTTTACGAGCATGCAGAAACGCCAGGCCTGGGCGGCGAAATAGAAAACCCGCGCTGGTTAGCCAAATGGGAAGGTAAAAAAATATTTGATGAAAATGGCAATGTGGAATTCAGAGTTGTTCGGGGTTATGTCGACAACAATACACCACAAGCTGAGTATAAAGTCGATGGATTATCCGGTGCTACTCTGACCAGCCAAGGTGTATCCAATATGATGGTCTTCTGGTTAGGTGAAAATGGATTTGGTCCTTTTTTGCAAAACATGCGTTCAGACGTGGGGAATAACTGATGGCAAGCCAAGCAAAAACCAATGTTATCGACCCGTTAATCGATAACAACCCTATTACATTACAAGTATTGGGAATCTGCTCCGCATTAGCGGTGACAACCAATATGACTGCGGCGCTGATCATGTGTATCGCCTTGACGACGGTTGCTGCATTTTCAGGCGCGATTATCAGTATGATTCGTCATCATATCCCGTCAAGTATTCGCATCATCGTTCAGATGACGGTCATTGCTTCACTGGTCATTATCGTTGATCAGATTCTCAAAGCTTACGCTTACGAGGCAAGCAAACAATTATCTGTGTTTGTCGGTTTGATCATCACCAACTGTATTGTTTTAGGCAGAGCAGAAGCCTATGCCATGAAAAACTCGCCGGGAATGAGCTTTCTTGATGGTTTAGGTAATGGTCTGGGTTACAGTTTAGTGTTGCTGGTTGTCGCCTTCTTCCGTGAATTACTGGGCGCTGGCAAACTGTTTGGGCAAACTATTATTCCTGTCGCTAACGAAGGTGGCTGGTATATGCCCAATGGTTTGATGCTGCTGCCACCCAGCGCATTTTTTATTATCGGCCTGATGATCTGGGCAATTCGTAGCTGGAAACCACAACAAGTTGAGGCGCCGGACTATCAGATTCACCAGGTACACCGCACGGAGGTTTTGTAAATGGAGCATTATCTCAGTCTGTTTATCCGCTCAATTTTCGTCGAGAATCTGGCTCTGGCTTTCTTTTTGGGGATGTGTACCTTCCTCGCAGTATCGAAAAAAATCGAAACCGCTCTGGGCTTGGGTATCGCGGTTATTCTGGTTCAGGCAATAACCGTTCCAACCAATAATCTGATTTATCAATACCTTCTTAAAGAAGGCGCCCTGTCATGGGCAGGTTTACCAGATGTTGATCTGAGTTTCCTGGGCCTGATCAGCTATATTGGTGTTATTGCCGCTATGGTGCAAATCATCGAAATGGCCATGGATAAATATGTGCCGGCACTCTATAACGCGTTAGGTATTTTCCTGCCTTTAATCACGGTGAATTGCGCCATTTTAGGGGGCACATTGTTCATGGTAGAACGTGATTACAATCTTGCAGAAAGTGCCGTATATGGTGTGGGAAGTGGTTTTGGCTGGGCGCTGGCTATCACTGCAATCGCAGGCATCAGAGAGAAACTTAAATATTCCGACGTTCCTGACGGCTTACAAGGCCTTGGCATCACCTTTATCACTGCGGGCTTGATGGCGTTAGGATTCATGGCATTTTCGGGGATTCAACTCTAATGGAAATCATTTTAGGCATCGTCTTATTCACGCTGATCATCATGGCGTTGGTATTCGTTATTATCAGCGCCCGCTCCAAATTGGTAGCGACCGGTGATATCGACATTATTGTCAATGATGAAAAAACGATTAAAACCAAGGCTGGCGGCAAACTTTTAGGGGCTTTAGCCGATGCTAACCTGTTTGTATCTTCAGCATGTGGCGGTGGTGGGACCTGCGCGCAATGCAAGGTAAAGATCTTTGAAGGCGGCGGCTCTATTCTGCCCACTGAAGAATCACATATCACTAAACGTGAAGCCGCTGAAGGTGATCGGTTGTCTTGTCAGGTGGCCGTTAAACAAAACATGCGGATTCAGGTGCCGGAAGAAGTATTCGGCGTGAAGAAGTGGGAATGC
>NZ_DCSO01000083.1:5914-6182 GCF_002325665.1 Methylophaga sp. UBA1464 | reverse complement strand
TCGGCGTGAAGAAGTGGGAATGCACGGTTCGTTCCAATGATAATGTTGCCACTTTTATTAAAGAGCTGATCCTTGAATTACCTGAAGGTGAAAGTGTTAACTTCCGTGCCGGTGGTTTTATTCAGATTGAATGTCCGCCACATACGGTGGAATACAAAAACTTTATCATCGCCGATGAATATCGTCCGGATTGGGATCGCTTTGATATGTGGCGTTACAAATCCGTGGTGAAAGAAAACGTGGTTCGCGCCTACTCTATGGCCAACTA
>NZ_DCSO01000083.1:2686-5781 GCF_002325665.1 Methylophaga sp. UBA1464 | reverse complement strand
AACTATCCGGAAGAAAAAGGCATTGTAATGCTGAACGTACGGATTGCATCACCACCGCCTAATGCTGATGATGTGCCACCGGGAATCATGTCTTCATACATTTTTGATCTCAAAGCTGGTGATAAAGTCACTATTTCCGGTCCATTTGGTGAGTTTTTTGCCAAAGATACGGATAAAGAAATGGTATTCATTGGTGGTGGTGCCGGTATGGCGCCAATGCGTTCACACATCTTTGATCAGCTGCGCCGTTTGAAATCTAAACGTAAAATGACTTTCTGGTATGGTGCCCGCAGTCTGCGTGAGATGTTTTATACCGAAGATTTTGACGAGCTGGCCGCTGAAAATGATAATTTCACCTGGCATGTCGCTTTATCTGATGCATTGCCGGAAGATAACTGGACTGGCTACACCGGGTTTATTCACAATGTTATTTATGAAAACTATCTGAAAGATCATCCGGCTCCAGAAGATTGCGAATATTACATGTGCGGCCCACCGATGATGAACGCAGCCGTCATCAAAATGCTCGAAGATTTAGGTGTTGAACCTGAAAACATCATGCTTGATGATTTTGGAGGCTAATATGAATACTTTCCTCGCCACATTTTTTATTCTTCTGTTGGCTGTTATAGCCATGGCTATAGGTGTAATTTTTGGCCGTTCAGCAATAAAAGGTAGTTGTGGTGGTTTGAATCAGGTTGGACTGTCAGGAAGTTGTGGTGGTGCCTGCTCAATCCAGGAAAAAGAAGAGTGTGAAGCCCGGAAACGGGAAAAACAACAAAACTAATCAGCATCAGGGAGTAGTCCATGCTTGCATCACTCAAAGTAAAAGATCATATGAATGGCACCAAGATCACCTTCACTCCTGATATGGATGTGTTGCGGGCGATTCATCAGCTGATTGAGTTGAAAATTTCCGGGGCACCGGTAGTGGATCATCATGGCAACCTGATTGGTTTTCTCTCTGAAAAAGACTGTATGCAAGTCGCCCTTAATGCTGCTTATCAGGGCGAATCGGCCGGCAAAGTCGAAGAATATATGCATAATAAAGTTGAAACCATTGATTTTGAAGCTTCCATCATTGAGGTTGCCGAGAAATTTTTACAAACCGCTTACAAATGTTTGCCAGTGATCAAAGAAAATCGCTTAGTTGGTTCAATTACCCGACAAAATATTTTGAAGGCACTTGAGCTGACATCTAACCCGGATAGCAAACAGCCGGCAAAACAATCCACCAAACAAAATATTCATGTAAGCAATAATGTTTCCTGACATTTAGCTGGACTTCGCTACTAACAGCCGCCATGCGGCTGTTTTTGTTTATAGCTGTTGTTAGACGACCAGTGGATTTTTTTGCATCAACAATTTAGTGTAAGCTTTGGATTAATTTAACCAGACCGACAGAGAAATTATGATCTATAACAGCATCCTCGACACTATCGGTAATACACCTATTGTTAAACTTAATAATATTGCTCCTGAGCACGTCGAAATGTACGTCAAAGTGGAAGCATTCAATCCGATGGCTTCGGTTAAGGATCGCCTTGCATTTGCCGTAATCGATGACGCTGAAAAACGTGGTGTATTAAA
Organism: Methylophaga sp. UBA1464; assembly: GCF_002325665.1. Lineage (NCBI taxonomy): Bacteria > Pseudomonadati > Pseudomonadota > Gammaproteobacteria > Thiotrichales > Piscirickettsiaceae > Methylophaga > Methylophaga sp. UBA1464. The sequence continues at coordinate 4,191 of NZ_DCSO01000083.1, read as the reverse complement.
ACCTGGACAAACTGTCGTTGAAGCAACATCGGGTAATACCGGCATTGCCCTGGCAATGGTCTGCGCAGCGAAAGGTTATCCATTTGTTGCCACGATGGTTGAAACCTTCTCCATTGAACGCCGGAAAATTATGCGGGCACTCGGTGCCAAAGTTATCCTCACTCCCGCAGCGGAAAAAGGGACAGGAATGGTGAAAAAAGCCGAGGAACTTGCTGAAAAACATGGCTGGTTTCTCGCAAGACAATTCGAAAATCCTGCTAATCCAGCTTTTCATCGAAATACTACCGGCCCTGAAATTCTTCGCGATTTTGCCGGTAAAAGGCTCGATTACTGGGTCTCAGGCTGGGGAACTGGCGGCACGTTAACCGGGGCTGGTGAAATGATAAAACTTGCCAGACCTGATACCAAAATTGTCGCCACTGAACCAGCTGCGGCATCGATGCTGGCAGGAGATGACTGGCATCCCCATAAGATTCAGGGCTGGACACCAGACTTCATTCCAGATGTATTAAATCGCGATGTTTATGACGAGTTATACCCTGTTACTGATGAAGAATCCAAAAGCTGGGCATTAAGGTTAGCCAGTGAAGAAGGAATCTTCTGTGGTTTATCTTGTGGCGGCACTGTGGCAGCCGCAATGAAAGTCGCTGAAAATGCAGAACCAGGTTCGGTTATTCTCGCAATGCTACCCGATACTGGCGAACGCTATCTATCAACTTATTTATTTGAAGGCATGAATGAAGGTTCCGATGATGAATGGCTGGCCAGCCTTGGCTAGCCATTCCAGTCTAATCCGTCAGTACCGCAGCGATAGCCACCGACCAGCAGCACGTATGATCAGCTCCTCCCACCAGATAGCTTTTTACTTTTTCACGTGATTTGAATTTCGACAGATAAGACATTAATACCGACCCGGGTACCACAAAATCATGATCGCCTATCAAATGTATCTGGGGTACTGCCTCTAATGCTGAGCTGTAATCAACTGGGTTTAATGAACCCGACAGAGGTGCTGAATCATTAAATTCGCTCCACCACTTATGATCAAGGTTGCCAGCAACGGTCACTAATAGTGCAACATCGCTCCTTTTTGATGCAATAATCGATGCGATTGCTCCCCCTCCGGAATACCCTACCAAACGTATTTGACTCGCTTGATACTGCTGTTTCATTATAGAAATTGCCATATCCATCGAATCCACTACGGCTTGAGAATATCGATGTGAAGTCCACAGCTCACGGTTACACGAGTTAAATCGGGTAGCTTTCAGATATTGACAGGGACGTCCTATATAGACACTGTCTCCTCGGGTTTCCTGCGCCAGCCTTAATGCCACGCCGGGTTCTCCATCACCTTCAATAAAAATATTAAGTATTTCAGCTTGCTTTAACTCTGGTGGTGCAAAGCCGATCATGATATGTGAACCGCCAGAAAGAATCAGACGATTCCATGTAGATATTTCATTCGCTTGTACTGAAAATGACAATACAAAAAGAAGCATGAA
>NZ_DCSO01000083.1:431-2623 GCF_002325665.1 Methylophaga sp. UBA1464 | reverse complement strand
TACAAAAAGAAGCATGAACGTTTTCATGGAGCACCTCCGTTAAGGGTGACATGAAAAATTTTGCATAGATGATGCCAAATCCGTTCAACATGATTTTTATCTGGATTGCCCGATATTTTGCTAAAAGGCCCCAAACATGATTACATTTTCATTATGAAACCCATAATAAAACCATTTCAAGCCGATAACGAATACTATTTTATTGAAGGATGCTATATCAATGAACTGTCTAATGATATCGAAGATGAAGCGTTATCAATTGCTCAAGCAAGGGTTTCACCCGGAGTAACCACACAGTGGCACCGGTTAAAGTCAACCACTGAACGTTATGTGATTATTCAAGGTCAGGGAATCGTAGAGATCGGTGATTTGTCTCCTCATACCGTTACTTCGGGAGATGTTGTTATTATTCCTGAAAATACTCGCCAACGTATCACCAATGTCAGTAATGAGGATCTGGTATTTCTAGCATTATGTACCCCGCGATTTACAGCTGATAACTATCAAGAAGAATTGACCTAATTCAGATTATTGCTTCACATGGTGTATCCTTAATTCATATATAAAGTAAACAGGCACAAAAAAAAGCATTAACTCTTATATAAAGTCTGTTTGCTATATAAAATTTTCACCGGATGAATTTTCAAACATGGAGACAGTTCAACAATGGAGTTGAATTCAAGTATGAATGAAGTAAACACTGGAACACCCGCTATTTCACTTGAAGAAATTAATTTCCAGACGATGGCTGAAGATGCCCCAGTTACCCTTTGGCTAACTGATATACATGGCAATATAATTTTTACAAATAACCAATATAAAAATTTTATTGGACGAGAAAAAGTTGAAAAGATGGGTGGTAAAGCCTGGTTCAATGCCTTACATCCCGACGACCGTGATTATTGTCTGACTGTATTTAAGGATGCATTTGAGACTTACAAATCTTTTACCATGGAATACCGATTACGTCGTCGTGATGGTGAATACAGGCATTTTATCGACCATGGTGAACCCTATATCGATGGCCATGGCCGTTTTTCGGGTTTTGTTGGGTCCTCAACTGATATCACTGAACAAAAATTATCTGAAGATGAACTGAAAAAGTCTCATCAGGAACTCACACAATACAACTATGAGATGAATCTCATCAATCAGCTTAACTCTTACCTCCAAGTATGCAGAGCTGTTGATGAAACCTACCCCATCGTTTCATATTATGCAGAACAGATCTTTCCAGATTGTACCGGTGCACTGTATTTGTTTAATGATAAGAAAACACTTGTTGAATCGATGACGACATGGGGCATAACAGATGATATTAAAAGTGCACCCGTCATAGCTCCTGATGACTGTTGGTCGCTACGTCAAGGTAAGGAGCACACTACTCTTGATAACGATGGCAGACTTCGATGTAAGCATGTCAGCGAAGGTGTGAGCAACTATATCTGTGAACCGATAATTGCCCAGGGTGAAATGCTTGGCATGTTACATATCGAATTTAATGGTGCAAAACATAAAGTAGGAGAAGAGAAAACCTATTACGTTGAGTCCAGAAAGCGTCTGGTGAAAATTACTGCTGATAACCTTGCTTTATCACTGGTTAGCCTGAAACTCAAAGAAGCTTTACAATCACAATCAGTACGTGACCCATTAACCTCTCTGTTTAACAGACGTTTCATGGAGGAAAGCCTTGAGCGTGAAATTCACAGATGTGCCCGAGCCCAGCATGGACTGGGTCTGATCCTCTCAGATATCGATCATTTTAAGAAATTTAATGATGATTATGGCCATGATGCTGGTGATCTGGTTCTTGTCGAATATGCCAATATTCTCAAAAATCATTTTCGCAGCAGTGATGTTATCTGTCGCTATGGTGGCGAAGAATTCATTATTATCATGCCTGATATTAACAAAGACCACTTGGTAAAGCGCGCCCAAATACTCTGTCAGGAAATCAGTTCACTGGAACTTTTATATCAAAATAAACCGCTACCAACGATCACAGCCTCCTGTGGTGTGGCCTATCTGCATAACACGCTTATCGAAAAATCAGACATAATCAAGGCAGCTGATGTCGCTTTATATGAAGCTAAAAATAACGGTCGAAATCAGGTGGTGGTTTCCGAAACGGAGTTTATTGATATTTAGCAAAATCCACCCCTATTTTTACAGGAGCAAAAACCGACCACTGT
>NZ_DCSO01000083.1:0-127 GCF_002325665.1 Methylophaga sp. UBA1464 | reverse complement strand
CCGGGCGATAATGTCACATGGGGGTTGCCATGCTCAAGTTAAATCATCACAAGTGTTGAATATAAAAAAAGCCCGGCGCTTTCGCGTCGGGCTTGTTTTATATAAAAGCCTGGCAGTGACCTACTTT
>NZ_DCSO01000047.1:15743-18582 GCF_002325665.1 Methylophaga sp. UBA1464 | reverse complement strand
TCCTTAATACGGCATATACCAGCGTCCAGACCAGCGTACTTGTCAGAACAGTCATCCAATTAGTCAAACTAAAGCTGCTGGGCGCATTTAACATGACGATAAAGTGCACCAGAAAAACCAGAGATAATATGGTGAATGCTTGCTGCCATAGGGGGTATTGGCGGAGCTGTAAATGCAGTCGGCCTACCAGATAAATCACCAGAGCATAGGCAAACGCATGAATGCCGAGAACACCACCCGTAATCAAATCCATGACCAGCCCGGTTAACCAGGCAACACCAATGCTAACGCGTTGCGGTAACGCCATAGCCCAATAAATCAATGTCATTGCTACCCATTCCGGCCGTGCATAACGCAGGCTATCCGGTATTGGCACCAGCATTAACAATATGGCGAATAATAAGGTAATGTAAATCACACTACTATGCTGTGGTCTCACCAATACCATCAGTCATTTCCCTCTGCTGGCGTCACCACTTCATCAATAGCAAGTGGCTCTTCCAATCGTTGCAGATCATCTTCTTCAATCTGCAAAGGGGAAGTAATGCCGAAATCAATTTTTTCGCCGGGCAATACCAGCATGACTTCTCGACTGGTCGATAAACGCGCGGCTGGTGCAACCGCAATTTCAGCAAAAGATTTTCCTTGTGGGAAATCAACTGCGGTCACTGTTCCAACAGGATAACCCACGGGGAAACGGCCACCTAAACCGGAAGTCACTAACATATCGCCGACACGCACGTCGGCATTGTGGGGTAAAAACTCCATCTGTAGGGCTTCGCTCAAACCTCGCCCCGTGACCACGGCACGTAAACCATTTCTGACAATTTGTACCGGAATACTATGACTCGGGTCAGTCAGCAATACTACGCGACTGGAAAACTGACTCACCTCAGCGACCTGCCCCATGACCCCTAATGAGTCGAGTACTGGCTGTCCTTCATAAACACCAAATGATTCGCCCTTATCGATAATGACATGTTGATAAAAAGGATCTAAATCGACACTCAACAATTCAGCGACTTGAACTCGCTCCTGCAGACGGAATGAAGAACCAAGTAACTCTCGCAAACGCATATTTTCACTTTCCAGTGCCTGCATTTTTTGCATCCGCACACTATTGGTAAGGTTTTGCGCTTCCAGTGTCATGATTTTTTCGCGAAGCTGCTGATGTCCCTGAAATAACTCACTAAACCAAGTGACGAAATCATCCGGCATCGAGGCAAGTTTCTGCACCGGATAGACAACAGTCGATAGTGTGGCTCTTACGGGCTTGAAATAATCCAGCCGGGTATCGAGAAAATACAGCAATACAGAAGCGACTACGGCAAGTAGCATTCGTGTATTTAACGACGGTGTATGGGTAAATAGCGGTTTAATGGCTCAGTTCCGAAAATGAAAAGACCTTCACAAACAAGCGTGTTATTTGTAAAGGTCAAATACCAACATCAATCTTACTGAAGGCTATTCAAACGTAAATACATCGCTCCCGCGTTCGTCGATAAGTTCTAACGCCCGGCCACCACCTCTGGCAACACAAGTCAACGGGTCTTCTGCGACAATGGCTGGCAAGCCAGTTTCTTCCATCAGCAAGCGATCTAAATCTTTTAACAGCGCACCACCACCCGTTAAAACAATACCGCGTTCAGCAACGTCAGCACCCAGTTCAGGTGGTGTCTGCTCCAGAGCAGTCTTCACTGCAGCCACAATACCGGCAAGCGGATCCTGCAAAGCTTCGAGTATTTCATTACTGTTCAAAGTGAAACTGCGAGGTATGCCTTCGGCCAGATTACGACCACGCACTTCCATCTCTCTGACTTCATTTCCCGGGTAAGCTGAACCAATTTCTTTTTTGATTTTTTCCGCAGTGGCTTCACCAATTAATGTGCCGTAATTACGACGCACATAGTTCACAATTGCTTCATCAAAAAGATCGCCACCGATACGAACAGAAGCTGAATAAACAATACCGTTTAATGAAATAATGGCCACTTCCGTCGTACCACCACCGATATCCAATACCATCGAACCACTGGCTTCTTCAACTGGCATACCAGCGCCAATGGCTGCTGCCATCGGTTCTTCAATCAAAAACACATCACGCGCTCCGGCACCGGCAGCGGATTCACGAATGGCCCGACGTTCAACTTGAGTGGATCCACAAGGAACACAGACTAAAACGCGCGGACTTGGTTTTAAAAAGCGCCCTTCATGCACTTTGCGAATAAAATGCTGCAACATTTTTTCGGTGACTGTGAAGTCAGCAATCACCCCATCTTTCAATGGTCGAATCGCCGTGATATTTCCAGGGGTTCGCCCCAACATTCTTTTTGCTTCTGCACCAACGGCGGCAATCGAGCGAGGGCCGCCCGGCCCCTTATCCTGTCGAATTGCGACTACTGAAGGTTCATCCAAAACGATGCCCCGTCCCCGCACATATATCAGCGTATTGGCTGTACCCAGATCGATAGACAGATCGTTAGAGAATATCCCGCGTAAACGTTCAAACATTTAAGAAACCACATCCGGAAGAGGTAAAATGAGTACTTTAGCAATGCTCAGGTCTGTTGGGCAAGCAACTAATGATTTAAACTTCAACTTTGTGAAATCAATTAACTTACGGGACGACTGATGAGTTTAGATAAATCCGATGTTGAAAAAATCGCGCATCTTGCGCGACTCGCCATTGATGAAAGCACCATTCCTGATTATGCACGGGATCTGAACAATATCCTTACTCTGGTTGAACAGATGAGCGCTGTGGATACCAATGAGGTCAGTCCGATGGCACACCCTCTGGATGCTCACCAGAGACTTCGTGAAGACGTTGTGACAGAAA
>NZ_DCSO01000047.1:14443-15596 GCF_002325665.1 Methylophaga sp. UBA1464 | reverse complement strand
GTGACAGAAACCGATCAGCGTGAATTATTCCAGTCTATCGCACCCAAAACCGAGGCTGGCGTTTATCTGGTTCCGCAAGTCATCGAATAAATTCCAACACAGGCAAGCTCATGCATAACAAAACTTTATCTGAACTTTCGGCGTTGCTGCACAACGGTGATATCACCAGTGTGGAACTGACCAAACATTTCTTAAATCGCATCAAAACGCATAACGGTAATTTGAATGCCTTTATCAGCATTACTGAGGAAAGTGCGCTGGCGCAGGCCGCCGCTGCCGATAAACAGTTTGCGGAAAAAACCGCCGGTAAATTGACCGGCATCCCGATGGCGCATAAAGATATTTTCTGCACCAAAGGTGTCCGCACCAGCTGTGCATCGAAAATGCTTGATAAATTTATCGCGCCCTATGATGCCACCGTGGTTGAAAAAATTGCTGCCAGCGGCATGGTCATGCTGGGTAAAACCAATATGGATGAATTCGCCATGGGTTCATCCAATGAAACCAGCTTCTATGGTCCGGTAAAAAATCCCTGGGACATCGAGCGTGTTCCGGGTGGTTCATCAGGTGGTTCTGCAGCAGCAGTCGCTGCACGTTTAACGCCGGTTGCTACCGGAACAGATACGGGTGGTTCGATTCGTCAACCTTCTTCTTTGTGTAATTTAACCGGATTGAAGCCAACTTATGGCCGCGTTTCCCGCTACGGCATGATTGCCTTTGCCTCCAGTCTGGATCAGGCAGGACCGATGGCGGCCAATGCCGAAGATGCGGCATTGTTATTAAACGTGATGTCCGGTTTTGATGAGCGTGATTCCACCAGTGTGGAACGCGATGTTCCAGATTACACCGCCAATCTGAATGATTCTTTGGAAGGTTTGCGCATTGGCCTGCCGAAAGAATACTTTGGCGAAGGCCTGTCACCTGAAGTGGCTGTAACTATCGAGGCTGCCATTAAAGAATTTGAAAAACTCGGCGCAACCGTTAAAGAAATCAGCCTGCCGAATACAGCGCTGGCAATACCAACCTATTATGTTGTCGCTCCAGCGGAATGTTCATCCAATCTATCGCGAATGGATGGGGTACGGTTCGGTCATCGCTGTGACGATCCAAAAGACTTGCTGGATCTCTATCAACGTTCACGCGGTGAAGGTTT
>NZ_DCSO01000047.1:7630-14366 GCF_002325665.1 Methylophaga sp. UBA1464 | reverse complement strand
GCCGTTTGATAAGCGATGACTTCCAACAGGCATTTGAAGAAGTTGATGTGATTATGGGACCTACCGCGCCAACCACAGCCTTTAAACTGGGTGATAAAACAGATGATCCGGTGGCTATGTATCTGGCAGACATCTATACCATCAATACCAATCTTGCCGGACTGCCAGGCATGTCTATTCCGGCAGGTTTTGCCGGAGGGTTACCTGCAGGCCTGCAAATTATTGGTAATTATTTTGATGAAGCACGTTTACTTAATGTTGCTCATCGCTATCAACAGGTTACCGATTGGCATAAGCAAATTCCCACAGCATTTCAGTAAAAATTAAGGGGCGAAAGCCCCTTTTTTAGGGAGTTTTTTTATAAAAAACTCACAAGAAATTTAATGGTCATTATTCACTTCAATAATAATCAAATCAGCCTCTCGCATGCCGCAAATAAAACAGGGTATGCTTGCGCCAAGGCAATTTAACGGAGTCATCTTAAATGAAAGCAGCAGAGCTATTTGTCCGTACTCTGGAAAATGAAGGTGTCGAGTATGTATTCGGAATTCCCGGTGAGGAAAATCTGGATGTTATGGATGCTTTGCTCAGTTCGCCAATTCATTTTATTACCACCCGTCATGAGCAAGGTGCAGCATTTATGGCCGATGTTTATGGTCGACTAACCGGCCGTGCCGGTGTCTGTATGGCAACATTAGGACCGGGAGCAACCAATCTTATTACCGGTGTCGCAGATGCCAATATGGATCATGCTCCGCTGGTGGCTATTGCCGGTCAGGCGTCCACCAATCGTTTACATAAAGAATCGCATCAGGTGCTTAATCTGGAAGCGATGTTTCTGCCCATCACTAAATACTCCACCCGCATTGTCAGCCCCGAGGTGATTCCGGAAATTGTGCGTAAAGCCTTCAAAGTGGCGCAGACTGAAAAAACCGGTGCCTGCTTTATCGAATTTCCCGAGAATATTGCTGAAATGGAAATTGACGATGCACCGCTGCGAGTTAAACATGCCACGCCTCCAGAACCGGCCGCAGAGCATATTGAACGGGCAGCTGAATTAATTTCCAATGCCCAGAATCCTATTATTCTGGCCGGTAATGGCGTGGTGCGGGCGCATGCCTCAGCAGCCCTGACCGATTTCGCGGAAAAACTGGGGATTCCTGTCGCTAATACCTTTATGGCCAAAGGCGTTATCCCGTTTGGTCATTCGATGTCGTTAGGCAGCGTGGGTTTGCAGTCCAATGATTATGTCAATACCGGATTCGCCAATGCCGATGTCATTATCTGTATCGGTTACGACATGGTCGAATACCATCCCTACTTATGGCATCCTTCACGGGATCGAATCTTAATTCATATCGACTCAACCCACGCTGAGGTTGATGCTTATTACAGTGTGGTGCTTGGTGTAGTGGGTAATATCAATCACAGTTTAAATCGCATCGCTGCGCTAACTACGCCCCATAAAGGCAAAGCCATGCGTACTTTACGTGACAGTTTAATTACCGAAATGAATCAGCACCGCCGTGATACCGAATTCCCGGTTAAACCCCAAAAAATTATCTGGGATCTGCGCACGGCCATGCATCTTGAGGATATCGTGATTTGTGATGTCGGTGCCCACAAGATGTGGATGTCGCGTATGTTTCGTTGCGAATATCCAAACACCTGCATCATTTCCAATGGTTTTGCCAGCATGGGCATTGCTGTACCGGGCGCAATTGCAGCCAAACTGGCACATCCCGAACGCAAAGTGGTTGCCGTTACCGGTGATGCCGGCTTTTTGATGAACTCGCAGGAAATCGAAACCGCGATGCGCTTGAATATCGCTATTGTGATTCTGATATGGAATGATGCGAGTTATGGCCTGATTGAATGGAAACAGCAAAACCAGTTTGGCCGTACCAGTAATGTAAAATTCAATAACCCTGATTTTATTCAATACGCGCAATCTTTTGGTGCTACCGGTGTCAGAATCAACAAGACTGAAGAGCTGATGCCTGCGCTAAAAACCGCATTAGACAGTCATACCGTTACCGTCATTGACTGCCCGGTGGATTATCGGGAAAACCTGAAACTGACCGAATCTCTGAGTCAATTGACCCAGCCAACCTGAGAGTAAAAATGAAGTCTGGAAAACGTTTTATTGCCTTTATAGCCGCTTTGTTTGCGTTACTGTTTATTGTGTTTTTATACAAGAACGCAACTGCACCAGTCTATACGGATCTAAAATTTGAAGATGTCGACGGAGAAATACATCATTTCTCCGATTATGCCGGCCAGCCGATATTGATGATTTTCTGGGCGACTGATTGTCCTGCTTGCGTGCAGGAGCTGCCGGAGCTGATTGCATTGCATGAAGAATATGCCGAAAAAGGGCTAGTGATGCTCGGCGTTTCACTGCCGCATGACACCCCATCACATATCAAAGCAATGCGTGAAGCCCGGGGTTTGCCCTATACACTTATCTGGGACAGTGAAGGTGAAATTTCCAGTGCATTTAATAATGTCCGAGTCACACCTACCCATTACCTGATTTCACCCGAGGGCAAAATTGTGATGCGCAAAATCGGCGTATTGAATAAAGAGAGCGTTTCAGAACAACTTGTCAAAATGGGCCTCAGCTGATTTATAGCGCAAAACTGCTACACATCAGATAGCACATATGGTATAAAGTCCGGCTTAGTTATTCAGAATGATGCGTTGGCAGGACGCGTCAGTCACTAAAAATGCATCAGGAGCAGGATTAACATGTCCAGAGTATGTCAGGTAACGGGCAAACGCCCTATGAGCGGTAACAACGTTTCACACGCTCACAACAAAACAAAACGCCGTTTCCTACCTAATCTTCACTCACACCGTTTTTGGGTTGAGTCTGAAAATCGTTGGGTAAAATTGCGTGTCAGCAATCATGGTCTGCGTATCATTGATAAAAGAGGTATTGATACCGTTTTATCTGATCTCCGTAGCCGCGGCGAAAAAATCTAAGGAGTCAGGACATGCGCGATAAAATCAAATTAGTTTCATCAGCAGGTACAGGTCACTACTACACTACTGATAAAAACAAACGCACCATGCCGGAAAAAATGGAGATCAAAAAGTTTGATCCTGTTATCCGTCAGCACGTGATGTATAAAGAAGCAAAAATCAAATAATTTTACTGATAACTGCTTCTAAGAAAACCCGCAATTTAACGCGGGTTTTTTTATGGCTAAAATAAATTAAATTCGATTGAAATTTTTGTTGAAACAAGATTGGCCGATTCCGGCCAAAACCGTATTATAGTGCGCTATGACTATATTGCTTGAAGCACAAAACCTGTCTCGTTTTTTTGGCCCCAATATCGCGGTCCAGGATATTGATATCAAGGTAAAACGCGGAGAGGTCCTTGGATTCCTTGGTCCCAATGGTGCCGGTAAAAGTACCACCATGAAAATGCTCAGCGGCAATCTGGCACCGGATAAAGGTGAAATCCGTATTAATGGATTTGATTTATTGTCCCAACCCAAACAGGCCAAAGCCCAATTGGGTTATCTGCCGGAAACCCCACCGTTGTATCGCGAATTGACGGTTCGCGAATATCTGCAGCATTGCGCCAGACTCAATGGTTTGACAGGTACACCATTAAAACTGGCAGTTGCCACCGTGATCGAACGCTGTGGGTTGGGTGACGTCAGTCGTCGCTTGATCGGCCAATTATCGAAAGGTTATCAACAACGTACCGGCATTGCACAAGCCATTGTGCATACCCCGGCAGTGGTGATACTTGATGAACCCACTTCCGGTCTGGATCCGCAGCAAATCCGTCAGATCAGAGAATTAATCCGTGAAATCGCCAACGAGCATAGCGTTATCCTGTCGACGCATATTCTGCCGGAAGTGGAAATGCTCTGTGATCGGGTACAAATCATCAGTAAGGGTCAGGTGGTGTTTGCTGATAGTCTGAGCGCGTTGCATCAGCAACGACATCACAGCAGCCTCCGTGTCATTTTATCTAATCCTCCGTCACTCAATGAGCTTTATACTCTGGACAATGTTTCGTCGGTTGAAGCGTTATCATCCAACCAATTCAGAATCATCTTTCACCCGGAGCAGGATCCTACTGAAAGTCTGTTAGCCAATGCCGTATCACAACAGTGGCAAATGCAGGAACTGGTGCGTGAACAGGATTCGCTGGAAGATATTTTTATGCAGTTGATAAATACTGATCCTTCGACAGTGGGAGCCAACAGCTGATGTGGTGTGTGGCAAGACTGGAATTATCGCGTTTGTTTTTATCGCCCTTCGCCTGGGTGATGCTGGCTTTAGTACAGTTTTTACTGGCTTATCTGTTTCTCAGTCATATTGAGTATTTTGCGCAGATCCAGGGACAGATTTCGGCTATACCCGGTGCCCCCGGTGTCACGGAGCTGGTTATCGCACCGTTATTAAATAATGCTGCTCTGGTGATGCTATTAATCGCTCCGTTTATCACCATGCGGGCTTTTGCCGATGAACATCGTAATCATAGTCTGCCATTATTAATCTCTGCACCACTTTCTGCCAGTCAGATTGTTTTAGGAAAATACCTCGGTTATCTCAGTTTTTTTCTGCTGCAATTACTGCTTATTGCATTCATGCCATTATCACTGATGACTGGCGCTGCTATCGATCTTTACCAGCTTGGGGCCGCAATGTTTGGTTTATTATTTCTGGTAGCCAGTTTTGTCGCTGCCGGAACCTTTATTTCCTCGCTTACTACACAGCCGATTATTGCGGCCGTAATGACGTTCTGTTTACTGTTTCTGTTATGGATAATTGATTTTGCCGCCGCCAGTACGCTTTCCGGTCAGATAAACTGGCTGGGCTGGATCTCACTGCTGGGGCATTTTCAACCCATGCTGGCAGGACAGGTCAACAGCGTCGATCTGAGTTTTTTTGCCTTGTTTTGTATTGTCTTTCTCTTGATGACTATTCGACGTCTTGATGCCGCGAGGCTGAGTCAATGAAGATGTCAAAACAGTTTAAATATCAGCACCGTCTGCAACAGATCATCTTTTATATTTTATTACTGGTGATCATTATCGCCGTAGCGGTTTTGTCACACCGTTACACTTTTGAATCAGACTGGACGGTCAATCAGCGACATACCCTCTCCTCTGCAACCACCAACTTATTAACGTCTCTTGATAGTCCGGTAACCGTCGAAGTATTTGTCAGCCCGGGCCATCAATACCAACCCGCAGCTGAAAGTTTATTAAAACGCTATCAGCAATATAGTGAGCAGTTAACGATCACCTTTATTGATCCTGTCAGTCAGCCGCAGCGGGTTCGTGAACTGAATATCCAACAACAGGCAGAAATGGTGGTTTCAGGTCAGCAGGGCCAACAGCATGTATTTGATTTATCCGAGCAATCACTTAGCAACGCTATTATAAAAGTCAGTCGCAGCAGCTTGCCGAAACTGATATTTATTTCCGGTCACGGGGAACGCGATATTGTGGGTGATGCAGCCTTTGATATGGCGCAATGGCGCAATCAACTGACCATCACCGGCTTTGAAGTGCAGACACTTTCCATGGCTGAATCCATGCAAAACATTAGTCCTGACGATAACGTTGTGTTAGTTATTGCCAGCTCTCAAAAGCCTTGGCCAGAGAGTGATATTGTCCAGTTAGAGGATTATCTACAGCAAGGTGGCAATCTGCTTTGGCTCAGCGAACCGGAGACGGATATTGGTCTGAACGTTATTGCTGAGCAGCTAAATCTGAACTTTGTACCCGGTACGATGGTGGATCCGAATGCTGGCAAATTAGGCCTGGAAGATCCCCGTTTTGTGATTGTGACCGATTACGCCAATCATCCCGTTACCGCCGCGACCTCCAGCGTCACTCTGATGCCTGGAGCGCATGCCATCCAATTTTCTGCTGCAGAATCTGACTGGCAAGTTACCCAACTGATGCAGTCCCAGAGTGAAAGCTGGTCCGAACTGGGCGATATTAATACTGCAAATCTGGATACATTACAGTTTGATGATGAGCTGGATATTCAGGGCCCGCTAATGTTGGGTGTCTTACTGGAAAAATTATTTCCAGACAACCACAGACAGAGGATTGCCGTCATGGGTGACGGCGACTTTGTCTCTAACTCATACCTCGGCACAGCTGCTAATCTGGAGCTGGCCATGGCGCTGATGAACTGGCTGGTCGTTGAAGATGATTCAATAGAAATCCCGGTCATCAAAACGCGCGATAATCAACTGATATTATCGGATGGGCAATCATTGTTTATCGGTATCGGCTTTTTACTGGGATTACCGTTAACTTTGCTGATTATTGGCATTAGTGTGTGGTGGATTAGAAGACGCCGATGAGAAGTACCTATCTGACAAACATGTTGTTATTGGTGGTCGCCGTTTTTTTAGTATGGCTGATGACCGAGTCACAGGTGCAAAAACCAAACACCTATATCACTGACAGCATTACCCAATCTCAAGTAAGCGAAATTGAAATTCAGCGTCGCCAGCAACAAACCGTTCAACTGCAACTGGATAAACAATGGCAGTTAGTCCAGCCCGTCAAAGCGCGAGCCAATCAAACCCGTATCAAGCTGTTGTTAAGCCTGTTAGATCAACCGGTACAATCGCCGATCCCGGTAACAGATAATACTAATCTTGCTGAGTTTGGTTTAGAGCAGCCAAATTTAACGTTACTGTTTAATCAACAAGCTTTTGTTTTTGGTAATACTGAGTCTCTCA
>NZ_DCSO01000047.1:3251-7579 GCF_002325665.1 Methylophaga sp. UBA1464 | reverse complement strand
CCAGCAGATATATCTGATTAACGATGATATTTCACCGCTGCTCGGTGCCAGCGCCAGCAGTTTTGTCGATAATCGCCTATTGGATCCTGCCAGCACCATTCAGGCAATTCATTTACCCGAGTTGCTTGATAAAAATGCTCAACAGCAATCTGCCGGACTGTCTGTCTATCAGCAAAACTCCAGCTGGCATTCTAAACCGGCAAACCACGAACAGGACAAACTGCTAAGTCTTTTGCAGAACTGGCAACAGGCTTATGCCATGCAGGTGGTTATCATTGTCGATCCAGATGAAATAGTCACTGAAAATCAGCCACAGGTAGTGATGGAATTATCCGATAATACACAACGTAATTTTGTCGTAACGCACAATAATGATGGCCTCACTCTGACAGATCCAGAACTGCAGCTGCAGTATCAATTTCCTGCAGCCATGATCTCCGCCCTTTTTTCAATAAACGACTGATATATGCCCGAATTACCTGAAGTTGAAACCACCCGCAGTGGTATTACACCTTACGTTGAAAATAACACTGTAGAACGGGTAGTCATCAGAGACTCACGTCTGCGCTGGCCCATCACGGATAACCTCGATGAAAAAATTTCCGGTCAGGTTATTCAGTCAGTCAGCCGCCGTGCCAAATATTTACTGTTCACGACGGCCACTGGCACTTTATTCATTCATCTGGGCATGTCCGGTCGCTTACGTATTTTGACGGTTTTCCAACCACCCGAAAAACATGATCATGTGGATATCGTATTTGCCGACGGCATTATTCTGCGCTTTACCGATCCTCGCCGTTTTGGCGCGGTATTGTGGACCAGTGAATCGCCCATGCAACATCCACTGTTAAACCATTTAGGACCGGAACCTCTGGAGGATGCATTTGATGCTGAATATCTCTTACAACGCAGCCGTAAACGTCAGGTCAGCATCAAAACCTTTATTATGAATGCCGAAATCGTAGTCGGTGTAGGAAATATCTATGCCAGTGAATCGCTGTTTCTTTCCGGTATTCATCCACAATTAAAGGCAGCAAAATTAAAAAAATCACAGGCTGAAAAACTGGTTGATGCCGTTAAACTGACCCTGCAAAAAGCCATTGCCGCCGGCGGCACAACCTTACGGGATTTTCGAGACAGTGAAGGCAAACCAGGTTATTTTGCGCAGGAATTATGGGTATATGCGCGGCAGAACATGGGCTGTAAACAATGTGGTCATCCGATTGAGCTGATTCGACAGTCACAACGAGCCACCTATTTTTGCCCACAATGCCAAAAACGGTAAATCTAGATTATTGTTCCGAAAAATACTTTGCCAGTAAACGAATTTCAGTTTCGCTGTAAGCCCCGGCATGATGCCGCATAACGCTGGATTCTCTCTCTCCACTGATAAAATCCTGCATCTGCTCAATAAAGTACTCCGGCGCTAAGCCAGCCAGCTTTGGCATATCACCTTTGCTGTGTCCATCAGTTCCATGACAACCTGCGCAGGATGATGCCATTAATGCCATATTCGGTTCTGCGTAAACCGTGGTTGAAGCCAGCAGTAAAATAAGGCAGCTCAGTGATCGTTTCATAATTTCCCTTTCGCCCGTTTCACGGCGATGATTCCAGCTACGTTATAATACCCTCCCTATTTTATGCAAAGCCATTGATGACTGAAATTATTAAACTAGATGCCACTATTCCCGAGTCATTAACTGGCCTGCGTGTTGATCAGGCCCTGGCACAGCTGTTCTCAGAATACTCCCGTGGCCAGCTGACCAAATGGATTAAAGCTGGCGATGTATTACTGAATCAGCAAACATGTCGGCCAAAAGATGCGGTACGAACCGGGGATCAGATTGAAATTGCCGCACAGCAAATCATCCATGATGATAACTGGCAGGCCGAATCCATCGCCCTGGATATTATTTATGAAGATGACGATGTGTTAATCATCAATAAAGCGGCTGGCATGGTGGTGCATCCCGGTGCAGGAAATCAGAACGGCACCATGGTGAATGCGCTGTTGGCGCATGCGCCACAACTGACGCATATTCCACGTGCCGGTATTGTGCATCGTATTGATAAGGACACCACTGGCTTATTGATGGTCGCCAAAAGTTTGCAGGCGCATCATTCATTAATCAGTCAATTACAGGAACGTACTGTGGTACGTGAATATCAGGCCATTGCCTGTGGTGTGTTTACCGCAGGCGGAACGGTTGATGCACCGGTTGGTCGACATCACATTGATCGTAAACGTATGGCAGTGACACAAAACGGTAAACCTGCCGTGACACACTATCGGATTGAGGAGCGCTTTCGGGCACATACCCATTTGCGTTGCAAACTGGAAACCGGGCGCACGCACCAAATCCGAGTGCATATGGCGCATATTCGCCATCCGTTATTAGGTGATCCTTTATATGGTGGCCGGTTTAAAACACCAAAAGGTATGACGGATAGCTGCCTGGCCGCTTTGCAGAATACGCGTCGCCAGGCTTTGCATGCCGGTTTATTAGGTTTTGATCATCCCACTACGGGTGAAGCCGTGAGCTGGCAGATTCCCTTACCCGATGATATGCAACGATTATTGGAACTGTTACGAATCGATGCGGCCAGTCATACCGATTAACCAGAGGAAATAACTGTGAAGGCAACAAACAATCTGCAGAACGTAGTGGACGTGTTTCTGGCCTTTCTCAAACTGGGTGTAACGGCATTTGGTGGCCCCATTGCTCATATTGGTTATTACCGAACTGAATTTATCAGCAAACGCCAATGGCTTTCTGAACAACAGTTTTCTCAGTTACTTGCTGTGACACAGTTTCTGCCCGGCCCGGCCAGCAGCCAGATGGGCTTTTCCATTGGTTTATTTCGTGCCGGCTGGCCTGGCGCCATTGCGGCATTCATTGCATTTACCCTACCTTCTGCATTGCTGTTGTTTGCTTTTGCTGCTATTGCCCACCAGCTGGATAATGCGATCGGTATAGCCATTATTAATGGTTTAAAACTGGTAGCCGTTGCCGTAGTAGCGCATGCGGTTATCAGCATGGCTCAGAAATTGACTCCAGACTGGCAACGCATTCTGATTGCCTTATTGGCTTTAGCCCTCTTGCTGCTGTTCAAATTAGCGATTATGCAAATCGCAGTGATTATCTTGGGTGGCCTCGCCGGCTGGTTTTTATGTCGTCAGCAACAATTGTCAGCAGATTTTAAATTTCCGGTTAATTACGGCAAACAAACTGCCTGGCTATTGTTCAGCCTGTTTCTGCTATTGCTTATTCTCAGTCTGTTTGCAGGCAGTCAGCTTAATACCACTAATATGCTGGCCGGCTTCTATCAGGCCGGTGCATTGGTATTTGGTGGCGGCCATGTTGTGCTGCCGCTGCTTGAACAGCAGACGGTTGCCACTGGCTGGCTCACTACCGATCAGTTTTTAACCGGTTATGGTGCTGCTCAGGCCGTTCCAGGTCCGATGTTTACGCTGGCAACTTATCTCGGTGCTGAAATTCCTTCACAATTGCCCCCGGGCTGGAATGCCCTGCTCGCTACTCTCGCTATTTTTGTCCCGGGATTTTTATTACTGCTGGCGATGTTACCCCTGTGGCAACAACTTGCTCATCTGCCAAACGCAGGTGCGGTAGTAGCTGGAATCAACGCGGCAGTAGTGGGCTTGTTAGCCGCGGCTTTATACGATCCTATTTTTACCGAAGGTGTGAATCACTGGCTGGATTTACTGATTGCACTTGGTGGTTTTCTGATTATTTTTGTGCTGAAACGCTCCGCTTTATGGACGGTGCTGTTCTGTGTCGCAGCCTCAGTTGCTGTTGCATTAATCTAATCTGGAAAAAGAGAACAGCTCAGCCAGCGGATGCTCACGCTGTTCGATATTGGCTCTTAACAAGCCAGCACCAATCATGCTGTAGGTAATACCGTTACCACCATAGGCCATGGCAAACTGAACTCGCTCGCCATATTGTTTATGCGGACCAAAAAACGGCAAACCATCTTCGGTTTCAGCGAAGGTGCCGGCCCAGGAAAATGTCGGGTTCAGGGGTAGTTTGGGAAACAATTTTTCGACTTTCTTAGCCAGAGTATGGGCTTTTTTATCTACCCGTTTATCCCGTTTTGCCGGAATATCGATATCATCGTCTTCCCCACCGACCAGCAAACGACCATCGCCTGTCGTTCGCATATAAAGATAAGGCCTGGCGGATTCCCACATCATGGTTCTATTTAATTCGCCCAATAACTCAGGATCTATCGGATCGGTAATAAAAGCATAGCTGCTACGATTTGAAGCTACCTTTTGTTTTAACCATTTTTGGCTGGCGTAACCG
>NZ_DCSO01000047.1:881-3189 GCF_002325665.1 Methylophaga sp. UBA1464 | reverse complement strand
CTGGCAGCTAATCTTAAATCCCGATGTAGTCGTTAACTCAACTTGCTCAGCAGAAGGCTTCAAATTTTTTATTTCCGTCCGATCATAGACGTGATATCCACTGCTTTGCATTCTGTCGAGCAATTTATGGGTTAAGCGATAAGGATCAATTCGAGCGGCTTTTTTACTAAGTATGGCGCCAGAAGATTTAAAACCATATTGTTTTTTAATGCCATCAGGTTCCAACCATTCAACATCAAATCCATGTTTTTGTCGTAACAAAAATTCATCTTTGAGCGGTTGTTTATCACGACGGCGACTGGCGTAATACAGACTGTCCTGCATTTCAAAATCAACATCACCGACTGTTTCAGCAAGTGTTTGCAGATCGGTAATAGCCTCTGCACAAGCCCGATAGGCTTTTAATGCATCAACCTCGCCATATAAAGCGGCAAGCTCGGTCAGATGGGTATCTATTTCATATTGCAGTAATGCCGTACTGGCAGCGGTGCTGCCCCAGCCGATATCACGCTGTTCGATAACCGCCACTGCATAACCATTTGAGCTGAGATCATCAGCAATCAATGCGCCGGTAATCCCCCCTCCGATAATGGCCACATCACACACAATATTATGGTCCAGTGCCGGAAAGGTTCGCATTAATCCATTTTTAATCGCCCAGAAGGGATAACCGCTTTTCAGATCCATTTTTTTCAGCCTTGACCACTATTAGTAAACCTCAGCATAGCCTACTTATTTCAAGTCAGGGCTAACCTGAGTTAAGGTCAAATTCTGGCCAAAAAAAAAGGGCGATAAACGCCCCTTTCTCAATCGAACTTTTAGCAAACTGCTTATTTTTTCGCAGCAGCTTCACGCTCTTTAACTTCTTTAATAACTTCTTCTGCCACGTTACGTGGGCATGGCAGGTAGTGCAGGAACTCCATAGAGAACTGACCACGACCAGAAGTCATAGTACGCAGAGTGCCGATGTAACCGAACATTTCACTCAGTGGCACTTCAGCTTTGATACGTACGCCAGTAGCGCCCGCGTCCTGCGATTTGATCATGCCACGACGACGGTTCAAGTCACCGATAACATCACCGACGTTATCATCCGGGCAGAACACGTCTACTTTCATGATAGGTTCCAGCAATTGTGGACCCGCTTTTGGAATCGTTTGACGGAAAGCGCCCATCGCAGCAATTTCAAAGGCCATTGCTGATGAATCCACAGCATGGAATGCACCATCGAACAGGTTAATTTTAACATCAAGTAATGGGAAGCCAGCCAACACACCACGGCCCATCATTTTCTTAAAGCCAGCTTCAACTGCTGGCCAGTATTCACGAGGAACACTACCACCGGTTACGGTTGATTCAAAGTTGAAACCGCTGCCTGGTTCACCTGGTTCAATGATGTAGTCAATACGACCGAATTGACCAGAACCACCCGATTGTTTCTTGTGGGTGTAACTGTCTTCGATTTTTTGCGTAATCGTTTCACGGTAAGCAACCTGCGGCTCACCAACAATTACATCAACGTTATGGGTACGTTTCAGAATATCAACTTTGATATCCAAATGTAATTCACCCATACCTTTCATAATGGTTTCACCGCTATCGTCGTCGGTTTCAACACGGAATGAAGGATCTTCTTTAATCATTTTACCCAGTGCAACACCGAGTTTTTCAGCGGCGGCTTTATCTTTAGGCGCAATCGCGATTGAGATAACAGGATCCGGGAATACCATTGGTTCCAATGTGGCCGGATTTTTCGGGTCACATAAGGTGTGACCAGTTTGTACGTCTTTCATACCCACGATGGCGATGATATCACCGGCATGAGCGTAATCCAGTTCGTTACGGTCATTGGCATGCATTTCCACCATACGACCTACACGCTCTGTTTTGCCGGTGAAAGTATTGAGGATGGTGTCGCCTTTTTTCAGCTCGCCAGAATAGACACGAACGAAAGTCAAAGCACCGAAACGGTCATCCATGATTTTGAATGCCAAGGCGCGTAACGGGCCTTTGATATCAACGATAGCGTGTTTACCGGTTTCGTTACCTTCCAGGTCAACTTCTGGTTGAGGATCAACTTCCGTTGGGTCTGGCAGGTAATCAACAACGGCATCCAGAACTAACTGCATACCCTTATTTTTGAATGAGCTACCGCAGTAAGTCGGGAAGAAGTCCAGTTTCAATGTACCTTTACGGATACATCTTTTCAGATCTTCAACAGAAGGCTCTTCACCTTCCAGATATTTTTCCATCAGATCGTCATCTTGCTCAACAGCGGTTTCGATCAGTTTTTCACGCCATTCTTCAA
>NZ_DCSO01000047.1:456-694 GCF_002325665.1 Methylophaga sp. UBA1464 | reverse complement strand
GCTGGTGGCTCTTCGATGGTGTAATCTTCAGCGCTCTTATCATCTTTCCAGATCCACGCTTTGCGGGTCAGCAGATCAACAACACCGGTAAACTCATCTTCAATACCGATTGGCAGAACCATGACCAGTGGAGTTGCCGCCAATACCGTCTCAACCTGTTTAACAACACGGTAGAAGTCAGCACCAATGCGGTCTAATTTGTTGACATAGATAAGACGCGAAACTTCTGAGTCATTCG
>NZ_DCSO01000047.1:0-205 GCF_002325665.1 Methylophaga sp. UBA1464 | reverse complement strand
GTGAAGTCAACGTGACCCGGGGTATCGATAACGTTCAGCCGGTGGCCTTTCCATTCACAGGTTGTCGCCGCTGACTGGATAGTAATACCGCGTTCGGCTTCCTGATCCATAAAGTCCATGGTGGATTCACCATCATGTACTTCACCAGACTTATGGATTTTGCCGGTCAGTTTAAGGATACGTTCGGTTGTGGTGGTTTTGCCCG
>NZ_DCSO01000030.1:17895-18155 GCF_002325665.1 Methylophaga sp. UBA1464 | reverse complement strand
AACAACACCAGTTTGGGTTTCTCCGGATCACCCACTTCCGGTAACTGGTCAAATAACTCAGCCATCAGCCATAGTAAAAACGTACTGTATAACTGCGGAGACTGCATTAATTTATCAGCAGCAAGTAAATTGATGATGCCTTTGCCCTGTGCATCGGTTTGCAACAGATCGTCCAGATTCAGAACCGGTTCGGCAAACAGTTTGTCTGCTCCCTGATCTTCCAGTACCAGAAGACGACGTTGGATGGCTCCGACACTGGC
>NZ_DCSO01000030.1:15798-17782 GCF_002325665.1 Methylophaga sp. UBA1464 | reverse complement strand
GGCCGCTGAAATATTGCCGTATAACGTCTGAAATTCGCTGGCATTTTCTGCAACAAACTGCAGCATGGCACGTAAATCTTTCAGATCCAGCACCAGCCAGCCGTTGTCATCGGCTACACGGAAAATCAGCGTTAATACACCCTGCTGAGTGTCATTGAGATTCATCAGCCGTGACAACAGTAAAGGCCCCATATCCGATATGGTGGTGCGAACCGGATGACCCTGCTCTCCAAACATATCCCAGAACGTTGTCGGGAAACCTGAAAACTGAAAATCATCCAGCTGCATCAAATTAACGCGCTCAGTGATTTTAGGATGCGTTTTACCGGGTTGACTGATGCCGGACAGGTCACCTTTGATATCCGCCGCAAACACCGGCACACCAATATTACTGAAACCTTCTGCAAGCCCCTGCAAGGTCACTGTTTTACCGGTACCGGTTGCGCCCGCTACCAGTCCGTGGCGATTGGCCATTTGTGGCAGTAAAAAAACTGCTTGGTCAGCCTGTCCTACAAACATTGGTTGCGCCATGTGCTCTCCTTATCATCAGTCTCTATTGGGTGGGATATTCAACAGCAAAATATGGTCAACTTTATTGTCCTGCAAACACGTTATCTGTTTGCGGACTATTATGATGCAAGCTATGCTGTATCTATCAAAGCGGGTTATCCGCCTCACCGTAACGTTTAATAATAAGCTTTTTTGCAAAGATATCATTAG
Organism: Methylophaga sp. UBA1464; assembly: GCF_002325665.1. Classification (NCBI taxonomy): domain Bacteria; kingdom Pseudomonadati; phylum Pseudomonadota; class Gammaproteobacteria; order Thiotrichales; family Piscirickettsiaceae; genus Methylophaga; species Methylophaga sp. UBA1464. Next base: position 17,062 of record NZ_DCSO01000030.1, on the reverse strand, counting down.
GGATTTGTCATGACATCAATTGAATTATGGGCCATCGGCATTGTTGCAGTTGTTATCGCAGGGATTGTGGGGTTTCTGGTGGGGCGCCGCCAGCCTGTTGGCAGCCCTGAACAGTTGAAGCAACTGACCCAGGCACATGAACGTCAATTATCGCAGGTTCAGGCTGAACTGGATGCCTATCAGGAAGAAGTACATGCTTATCATGAGAAAACTGCAAATTTATTTGTCTCCATTGCAGCGCCCTACAAAGAGATGTTCGATCATCTGACGGAAGGCTATGACAAATTGGGTAATTTCACTGAACACAAAGTGTTACCGGATCGTGCCGGTGCTTTGTTAGATGGTCCCGATGCAAATAAGCACGTCGTACCCGAGCTGACTGAAGATCTGAAACTGCATGAAGAAAAACTCAAGGCTAAAGCAGCCTTAAAAGACTATTAATTGTTTTCCATAAGTAACTTCGCCAAACCACTTTCACGCTGATGTCGACGTTGCACAGCCTGCTGTAATACAGGCTGTGTCGACAAAATCTGCACGGTTTGTCGCGCTCTGGTGAGCGCGGTATACACCAGCTCCCGGCTCAATACGACTGAATCTTCTTCCGGTAACAACAAAGCAATATGATCAAATTCTGATCCCTGACTTTTATGTACCGTCATCGCAAAGACGGTTTCATGTGCCGGTAAGCGGCTGAGTGGCAACCAACGTAATTCCTCACCAAACAGGAAACAAGCCTGCAATTCGCCATCGACATTGGGCAATATCAGCCCGATATCGCCATTAAACAGATTCTGCCGATAATGATTCTGCGTGATCATAATCGGTCTGCCGGGATAAAACGGCTGTGCTGTTCGCCAGCCCCGTTTCGCCAGCAAATTCATCATCATCTGATTGACTGCATAAACCGACTGGCCTCCCTGTTTAACTGCGCATAACACCCGAAACTGTTCAAATGCCTGAATACAACTGACGGTATCAGCACGCTGTTCAATCGCACTGATGTAAGACTGATAGCCACTTATTAACTGCGTATGGATATGTTCTGTGGTGGGCTCAAGCAAAGCAGAAGGAGCTTGATTGATCAATAAATCCGTGACCTGAGCCGCATCGCCTTGATTGACGGCCAAAGCTAATTGACCAACCTGCCCGCCCGCAGCAAAACGATAGCTGTGCTGTAATTTGACCAGACTATCCTGCAAAGGATTTATGTTGCTTGCAGGGGGTAAATCAATCTGGCTGATGTGTTTTACCCATGAGCTGAACT
>NZ_DCSO01000030.1:15130-15751 GCF_002325665.1 Methylophaga sp. UBA1464 | reverse complement strand
CAACTCAGCAGAAAAGCTCGGCTGATCGGCACATAAGTTAGCGAGCACTGCGCCGGATTCAACTGAGGCTAACTGATCGCTGTCCCCCAATAAAATCAATCGTGCATGTAACGGTAAGGCTTTCAAGGTAATCGCCATCAGATTGATATCAATCATCGACGCTTCATCAACAATCAATACATCCACCGGTAATGGCCTTTCTGCTGAATAACGTCCTTGGTCAAAACGGGCACTGATGCCCAGTAAACGATGCAGGGTTTTGGCGGCGTATTGTTCGCCAGTATGTTGACTGATGGCCTGCTGCAAACGTGCTGCGGCTTTACCGGTAGGCGCTGCCAACGCAATACGCGGTGTGGACTCCAGTAATTGCAGACACTGCAACACCTTTAACACCACGGTGGTTTTACCGGTGCCGGGACCACCGGAAATGACACACAACTGGCGTTGCAAAGCACTTAATACCGCCACTTTCTGCCAGTCAATATCAGGCAGATTATTCTGCCAATCTGCCATAAATACCTGCAGCTTTGCTGTTTCCGGAAGCACATCTGTTGTTGTCAGTCGTTGCTGTATTGCCTTGGCCACCTGCTGCTCAGACTGCCAGTAACGATATAAATACAG
>NZ_DCSO01000030.1:12923-15026 GCF_002325665.1 Methylophaga sp. UBA1464 | reverse complement strand
CATATAAATACAGCAAGCCATCTGCGGTCAGAATCAACGGTTTGAATTCCCCCGACTGCCCCACCACCTCACTGTTTTTCAGCTGTTTTAACCATTGTGAAGACTCAGGTAACGCCTCCTGGATAGCCGGAGTCAGTGAATAAAAGTCATGCAGATTCAGGCACACATGACCTTCGCTGATAGTTTCGCTGAGCAATCCTGCGGTTAAAGTCACCAATGGATCTTCTGTTTGCTGTTGACGACAAATATAAGCCGCAAACTGGTAAGCGAGCTCAGAAAAGCCTGCTTCCCGCAGCAGTTTCAACGCACTCATACGTCACCTGCCATCAGCTTATCCAGTGCTTCCAGTAACTGCCGATCCAGCCGATCAAAATACACCCCGGTTTGTGACCACTCCGGTTGCATACCGCGTAAAAACAGGTAATACACACCACCAAAATGCAGCTCCGGATCATAATCCGGCAGACGCTGTTTTAAATGCCGGTGCAGCGCCAGACTGTAAATCAGATACTGCAACGGATAACTGTGACTGAGCATGGCATTTTGCAATGCTTCACCTTGATATTGAGATGGGTCAGCTCCCAAATGATTGGATTTGTAATCGGCAATATAAAAGCGACCTTCAGACTCAAACACCAAATCAATAAAGCCTTTCATAAAACCGGTCAGATCCTGAAAAGTCAGATCGTTTGCCAGTTTCTGCCAGACCGAATCCCTGGCGGTTTGCTGCAGGACTTTTTTCAGCGCTGGCATAGTCAAGCCGGCCACCGGAAAATAAAACGCCATTTCATTAATGCGCTGGCTGGCTGGTAAATCACACAGGCGCAGCTTATTGTCAGCATCCAGTGGGGTTTTCAATACGTCCTGCAGCCATTGACTGACAACCTCTGTCCATTGGATATCAAGGCCAAACTGGGGCAATAATCTTTCAACGGTTTGTGATATCTGCTGAGGGTTTGCCGTATCGAACTCAATATTTTCCAGACATTTATGCAGGAAATTACCCGCCTGCCGGCCACGCTCAAAGGCAAAACGATCTTTCACATTCCGTTTACTAAGCGTTTCAATATCAGCTGTGACCAGTTCGGCATCATAGTCCGGTTGTTCAGAAACATGACCGCGGCTTAATAATGAAAAACTGCCAATGCGCCACGGTTTATGGATCATGCCTTCAAAACTTCTGGCTTGATAAACCGTTGTTGTGGATTGATCGCCCTGATAAACCAGCGGTGTTTGCGGCTGATAATCGGTCATGGCAATGTTGCCTGCACTTCTGGCTGATAAAGACTGTAAATCCTCTCGCATACCGGCAGCGTTTTCTGAGTGTAATAGCTGATACAACGCGGATTGCTGTATCTCCTTAACATTGCCCCAGACAATAATGCAGCGCTCTCTGGCACGTGTTAAGGCCACATACAACAGGCGCAGAGACTCTGCCTGCTGTTCCTCTTCAGCAACTAACTGGGCTTCAGATAATAGAGGGTCAGCCAATGCGACACTGGGTTGATACTGATTTTTCGGATCATGAAATTCCACAATATCGGTTTTGTTTTTGGCGGTTCTGGCAGTCCAGCTGAACGGACAGAACACGATGGGATATTCCAGTCCTTTACTCGAATGAATGGTCATGATTTTGACCAGCGCCGCATCACTTTCCAAACGTAACTGTGCGGTTTCATCTTCTGCTGCACTGGCTTCCTGCTGTCTGGCAAACCACTGAATCACTGACTCGATATGATGATTCTGCCGGGCGGACTCTGCCTGAATCAGTTCGGCCAGATGCAGGAAGTTGGTCAATTGCCGTTCACCATCTGCCTGTTTAAGCAAACGTTGCAGACCATTATCAAGCTGCAATAAAGCACGGAACATCGCCATAAAACCGGATTGCTGCCAACGTTGCTGCAACAGCTGCAACTGATCCATTAATTCATTCCAACGTAATTCGTCCTGCTGAATGGCATACAGCGCGTCAGCAGAATATTGAAATAAGGGTCCGGCTAATAACGTGCTGAGACGTTGCTGATGATCCGGTTGCGCCAACGCCAGCAATAAACAAAAAATATCCGCCGCCTGTTTGGAGGCAAACACATTTTCCTTGCCCTG
>NZ_DCSO01000030.1:11743-12805 GCF_002325665.1 Methylophaga sp. UBA1464 | reverse complement strand
TTGCCCTGCTGCACACTGTTAATGCCCCGTAATCGCAAGGCCTGTTGAATTAACTGGGCTTGCCGGTGATTAGGCACTAACACGGCAATATCACCACCGGTTAACGGTCGGGTTTGTTTCGTGTCTTCATCCTGCAACCGGGCTTTGTTATTGGCAGCCAGATTTAATAAGCGGGCTATTTCATTGGTCGTGTGTTCAACGGCGACTGAAGTCATCGCCTCTTTGGTCAGTGGTTTATCACTGTCTACATAACAGAACTGCAAAGCTGCTTGGTCGCCTTCATCCACTTGCAATGCTGGCTGTTCATTACGTGAGGCATCCACTTCGACAAACGGAATTTGTTGGTAGATAAAAGGCGCTGGCTTTTGCATAAACAGGCTATTCACTGCTTCAACCAGCGAGATATATGAGCGCCAGTTTTTGCCTAATGTGTAAGTTTGCTGAGCATCCTGTTTAGCCTGCAGATAGGTGAAAATATCTGCGCCACGGAAACTGTAAATCGCCTGTTTGGGATCGCCAACAAAAAACACCGGCAAACCGCTGGCAGCAAATACCCGGCGGAAATTATCGTATTGCACCGGATCGGTATCCTGAAACTCATCAATCAACGCGGCTTTGAACTGTTCCCGCAATCTGGTGACCAGCCACTCTCCTTGTGGACCCTGCAAAGCCTGCGACCGATTAATTAACAGATCATCATAAGACTGCACTTGCTGCTGGGTTTTCTGCTGGGGTAAATGCTCACGGATAAACGTCAGCAACTGCAATCTTAAATGTTGCAGCGCCAGTGCATTTTGATTCTGATAATCGCTAAAGGCCTGATGAAAATCCTGGCAAGCCTGCCAGAACTCGGCATAGGGTAAATCCTGTCCGTCAACCAAAGCCTCTTCAAGTCGACTAACGGTAAACCGGTCAAACTGCTCAAACACCATGGAAGGCAAACTGGTTTCATTGAGCAGGTTTTCCAGCATTTGAACCCAGGATTTGACCCAATCGGCACGATATTTTTTGCCGCTAAGGATCTTTTTATTGTTCAGCATCGCAATATAATCATCACGATGT
>NZ_DCSO01000030.1:10607-11662 GCF_002325665.1 Methylophaga sp. UBA1464 | reverse complement strand
CGCCAGAGTCGTTTAACATTCTCAAAGCTTTGGCTGGCAGCCTGTTTTGCCGCGTGAGTATCCACTTCAGGCAAATCCTGAATCTGCAGATACGGTTTGCCTACCAGATTGCGAATCGACTGCAGCAGCGTTTCCGGTGTCTGTTTTTTGGCTAATAAATAAGCGCTGAAATCGTTATCGGCCTGCACCACATTTTTACGCCAGAAATCATCGGTAACAGAAAGTAATAACTCACGGTCATCGCCAATCAAATCCATTTCAAACGGACTGCCGGACTCAAAAGCAAAGTCTTTCAATACCTGCTGACAAAAACTGTGAATGGTAAAAATCGCCGCTTCATCAAAGCTTTGAATCGCTACATCCAATCGTTTTAAATCCGCAGTGCGCTCTGGTTGTTTATCCAGAATCAGCTTGCGTTCATCACTGAGTTTTTTGCGTAACCGATCGCGTAACTCCTGAGTCGCCGCACGGGTATAGGTCACCACCAGAATCTGATCGACATTCAGCTGATGTTCCAGAATCAGACGCAGATACAATCCGGCCAACGTAAAGGTTTTGCCAGTACCAGCACTGGCTTCAATCAGATTGACGTCATGTAACGGGGTGGTATCGAGATCAAACTGCTTCATAGTTTGTCTCCTTCCATGGCATCCCAAATGGGTTGATAAACCCGCAAGCTCAAACTCTGGAACTCATCCGTTAATGGCGACTGTTGAAACAGTAATTGATGGTAAGGATCAGCATCTTCACCTGCAGTAAAACCTGACGTCCATGCCTTATAAGCTTCTTTTTCCGAGTCCGCCTTGCCAGCATTGAGCTCCGCTGCAGCATAAGCCAGACTGGTTTTTGGTAAAAATGGGATGGGTTGATGCAAACCTTGCCAATAAATATCCAATAACTCAGCCAGAAGTTGTTGTGGATTTTCAACTGGCTGCAACATCAGATAATTATCTTCACATTGCAGCTGACTTTGTAAGGCCACGCCTTCCGGTTGCAAGCAGTTCAATACCAGATGTGAACACCACAACCCTAATAAATCCTTGGCTTTCATTTTG
>NZ_DCSO01000030.1:8951-10584 GCF_002325665.1 Methylophaga sp. UBA1464 | reverse complement strand
TTTTCGCCAGCCGGTAATGCAAAAGTCCTGATTTTGAAAGCCCTTCAAGCTGGCCGGTAAGCGTAAAATCCTCACAGTCAAACTCAAATGCCAGTGGCGGTATCGGTTCGGCGGTTCTCAATGGCTGTAATTTATCAGTAAAGGCATCAACGGTTTCAAGCTGCTGTTCAAATAGCAGTTCACCAAAATGGCCATGCGGTAATACGCCGCTGGCGTTGATTACTGGCTGAATCTGACTCTGGTCTATTGTCGCTAAACGGCCATCGAGCATTTGCTGACGCATTGACCAGGCTTCCAGTCCATCCAGTGCAAAAGGCTCGCGAATTTCCAGCGTGGCATCCTCATTCTCATAAAAAATGCCCAGACGATGTTGTGCCAGAAACTTTGCCGGATGACTGAAAAACTGTATCAGTTGCTTGAGACTGACAAAGCGCCAGCTGTCATCGGCATCCGGCAGTTTATGAGTAAACCAGCTTTCGGTTTCAGCCTGTTTTTGTGGTGGCGGACAGGCATCGGCGTTAAAGCTGAACAGTTTGTTATCTTCAGCAGAAAAATATCGTGGACTGAGGGCCTGCAATGGATGCCGTGTGAGTAACTGCTCCCAGATCTCGCCACCCTGCTCTGTCTGAAAGCGTCTGCTCAGTACATCGTTAAAGTCACTGACCAACACCGAAGGTGGAATTACCGCATTATCATGAATGCTGGCCCCGACATAGCTGATATACAGATGCCGGTTAGCCGACAGAATCGCCTCGAGAAACAGATAACGATCATCATCGCGACGTGAGCGATCACCCCGCCGGTAATCATTGGAAAGCAAATCAAAACCTGGTTTGGGTTGGCGACGTGGATAGCTGTTGTCATTCATACCAATCAGGCAAACCACGTCAAACGGTATACTGCGCATCGGCACCATGTCGCAGAATGTGAGGCCACGGCCCATAAACTGATGTTCGGCGCCGGGCAATTCAATATGCAAATCCAGCCAGTCGCGCACCACATCAATCGATAAAGTTTGTTCAAAGCCGACCTGTTGGGCAGATTCGGTCAATGAATTGATGCCTTTTAAAACGGCATCCAATTGCAGCTGTTCGTTTTCGTCACCAATTTTAAACAACCTGCGAAGCCAATCCGCCAACACAATTTGCCAGTCAGCTGGACTACGCGGTCTGTTTAACACATCGCGTAATTGACTGAGCTGATCAATAAAGGCATTCAGTTGTGCCATTAACTGGGCACGTTCACCGGAGATCCCGCTGATCGGCAGTTGGTTATTAAATAACTGCCATTGATCACGTTCTGCCGGTGGCAAGGCATAGCCCAGCAATAAGCGGTCAAGTCCGGCACGCCAGGTATTGGCATCCAACGCTGCCAGGCCAAGTTTTTGTTTATCCTGACCGTCCAGTCCCCAACGTATATGGGTTTCACGTAACCAGCCACGGATGGTGTCGAGATCAGTATGATCCAGTCGGAACTGACGCTGGATAGCGGCACATTCCAGCAGACGCATAATGGTTTCAGCATCAAATCGTGATTGTGGCAAAGCCAGCAAATCAGTAAAGGCCGAAATAAGCGTTTGCTGCTGGGCATCACCGCGACTGGCAATGCTGAATGGAATAAAGCGCTCGGCGGG
>NZ_DCSO01000030.1:3955-8865 GCF_002325665.1 Methylophaga sp. UBA1464 | reverse complement strand
GCTCGGCGGGCTGGCTGCTGAACACCGCTTCTATCACCGGCGCATATTTTTCGATATCCGGTGTCATCACCACCACATCGGTCGGAGACAAATCAGCATGTTTTTCAAACAGATCCAATAATTGATCGTGTAACACTTCCGCTTCACGCATCGCGCTGTGGCAACTGTGGATCTGCACTGAGTCGTCATCGGCAGAAACGGTAAACTTTTGGTTATCACTGTCGAGCTGATAAATATCCTGCTTTAGCTGACTCAGTAAATCGCTGGCTTGTGGTTGCAGGTAGAGCATTTCCGCTTCATGCGGAAGGGCCTGTAATTGTTCAAAGAAGGTCTGACCCAGCTTGCCCAGACTGGCCAGTAAAGGATGGCCATTATCAGCGAAGTCATCTTCATCATCAAATAACAGGCGTTGTTTGGCCTGAGATTTTTGATTCAGCAAATCGCCCCAATAGCCCTCGCTGGGTGACAGAAAATAAATCGAGACGTCAGTAAATTCAGCGATTTCGGCCAGCAAATCCAAATAGATCGGTGGCATGGCTGTCAGACCGAAAATGGCAATCCGTGGCGGTAAGATTGAGCTTGGAAACTGTTTGTTTTTCAGCGCCTGTTGCATCTTCTGTAACAGCCGCGCCCGGTGCATTGGTTCAGAATCATTCTGGGTCAACAACTGCCATAAAGCGCCCTGCCAATTGTTGGTTTTACCCGCTTCCCATTGGGCAATCCAGTCCGGACGATACATCAGATACTGGTCAAAACTATCGGCAATACGTTGTGCCAGATCCAGCATTTTTCGAGCGTCATCAGTTTCGCCAAGATAACGACTGATCGCTTCAAATTCCGGCTGTTTTCTGATCGTTGGCAGCAGTTCGAAGATTTTCAGGCTCATCGCATCGGTTGAATACGGCGACTCGCGGGGAATTTCCGGCCAAACCTGGCGGAAAAGCTTCCATAACCAGGCCGATGGAAACGGAAATTCAATATGCGCAGCAATCGATTGATTGGAAGCCAGATACAGATTGAGCCAGCGGGCCAGCTCATTACTCTGCACCATCACGGTTTCAGCCTGAAGTGGTGGCAAGGGTTCGTGTTGTTGACTCTCAGCCAGATGTGCAGCCAGTTGCGACATCGAATTGCTGTAGATCACATTCAGCATGTTTTGTTTCCCTTAATCCAAAGCTGAAGATGGAATTGTGCTGAAAACTCAATCATTACGCGTTCGCCACATTGAACAAAATGGGTTATTCACAAGAGAATAGTGAGCGAAAAATAAGTCATATCTGCTTCATTATGCTTGGTCAATGATCGAGTAACCAGCCTTTTGCCACTGCCTGTTCGATATTGTGCGTTATCCATTGATGAATCTCTGGAAACAACTCTGCAATAAAAGCATGTGCTCCTGCGACCTGCGACTTTCTTACTTTGTGCTCCTTCCACGGTTTGCCATCATTATTAATATTCAATAAAAATGGCAGTATTCGATCAACAACCTTAAGTAACATTGCCTCCCTGCTGTTACCCAACTCCTGCTCTTCCCATAAATCAGTCAGACCGTTAATGCTGTTTCCCGGATGATCGCTTAACCTTTGTAGACAAGTGCGTTCGGCATGGTGGGCTGCACTGCGATCCCTGGCATACAAAAAGGTATCGCCCGCATCAATTTCACCCAAATCATGTACCAGAGCCAGCTTTAATAGCGTTTCCATATTGAGCTGAAGCTTAAAATGACTAGCGATTGACCAGCAGGCCATTGCCAGATGCCAGGAATGTTCTGCCGAGTTTTCACGGCGTTTACCACCAGTAATAAAACTACGCCGCTCCACATGCTTAAGCGCATCTAATTCAAGAAAAAAGTCTGTGATACTGTTGAGGTTAGTATCTGTTTTATGTTCAGGCGACATTATTTATCTGCTTAATTAAGTTCGGGGTAATGCTTCGATGATTTGCAGCACTTTGCGAGTGATTGCTTCGCGTTTGTATAAGTCCTCAAGCCGGTTTGGTGTATCAATGTTCAAGGCAAAAAACACCGGTCCGGTTGGCCATTCAACCCAGCCTACCCACCAGCCGATTTGTCCTTCCCACCCCGTCTTTGCCCGAAGTATCCACTCTCGTCCGGCTTCAACAATCATAAGGTCTTTAACTAATCGTTGGTCAGCTTCATCAAACGGCAATTCATTTAAATAAAGCTTGTTGAGAAATTGGATCTGCTCTTCAGCGGTAATTCGCAAATTACCATCAATCCAGTAAGTACTGGTGTCTCCAGTTGGATCAGCATTGCCATAATCAATTCTGGTCAGATAGTCACGCGCCTTTTCCTCACCGATCTGTTCACCAAATTGCTCATAGACCCACACAGCAGAATTGCGCATTGATGAACGCAAATCCTGATCCTGATTATGCGGGGCAAAACTACGCTCCACACCATCCCATGGAAATATCTGAAATTCATCTTTGATGATACCCGCATCAAGGGCAAACAAAGCATGGGGAATTTTGAATGTCGATGCCGGTGGCAAACGCTGTTGAGATCTCGGCTCATTAAACACCATTAGTTTTGAATTCCCCATGCGCTGATCCAACACAACTATCGTGCCTTGTGCAGCATGGTTATCAAAAATTGTCTGCCAGTCTGGCCGAACTTCTGTATCCACTTCAGCGAATGTATTTGCAGATAAGAATAAGCCACAAAGAATAAAAATCAGCGCTACGCGGTTCATAAAAGTACCTTCATCAGATAAACATGAAAAAGGCGCCAAAGCGCCATTTATTGAAAGTATAATGTTGATTACAAGATATCAGGCAGAAACCATTATCTTTGCACCCAGTATCAGAAGTTTATTGTAAAACGCATCCGCACGGGGCAAATCTGTTTTTGTTACCGTCATCAAGAGGTAAACACTGACTGGACATGTTGTTTGGCTTGAGCTTTACGATGGATTTTTTTGCACATCTTATGAATAATTTTTTTTGAATGGAGCGATATTTTAGGTTGGCCGAAATAAGCTTGGAAAAACACCACTATATCCTTGGCACTCCATAGACCATTCAAATGCCGAATAAAGGTTGTTAAATCATGGATCGCAGCACGTTTTTTAAATAACCGATATTTTAATTTCTCAAGATCGATAAGTTTTACATCCCATTCGTTGGCTAGCTGACGAACCATAATATGTTTTGGATAGAGACAATTATGCTGATAGTGGTATTGGTGCAGATGATGGATCAATTTGGCAGTGCTTGTTAGCAGAGCTTTTCTGTCACACGAAGGTAACAGCTGAAAATCAATTTTATCCAGGCTGACATAGCCTTCTAACGCTTTGGTAACCAGAACAGCTTTGGATGCTTTTGTTTCAAAATATAAAACATCCAAAGTTGGGATGTTTTTAGCATTAAGTAATTGAATATTGCGGTATTCACGCAAAAACGTTGGAATGCCTTTAATCGGGTGCATTAGCGTTTTCGTCACATGATTTTCTTGTCTTTTGATAAAGACTTTTTGCGGTTGACCGAAGCTATCAACCACACATTTCACAACACCACTCCAGCCTCCACGACGAATATTGGGTGCTTCAAACCAAGGTGAGTTATTACGCCAAAAGGCATCGAAAGTATCGCTGTTCTGGCCTGCGGCAAAGCCTGATAGACTCATGTTATTTGGCATCACAGGTTCTCGTCTTTTTCGAGAATATAAGTCCGCCACATCGCGTATTTCGGCAGAAAATCCAGATGGGCTTTTATACGAAAACCCGCTTGCGTAAATTCTTTTTCAATAATGTTTTTTGGAATGACAAATCGGTTTTGATAATCTCGATTTGCCCTGTTGGACTCGAGTTTTTTTCGCCGCCATGCTTTAAAATTTCCATCCACCCACAATGAAACAATCACAGTTGATTTGCTGACACGATGAAATTCTTTTAACAGCTTAAGACGGTCTTCGGATTGACCAATATGGTGTAATAAACGGATGCAGAAAATATTATCTACATAACCGTCACTTACCGGTAATGAAAAAGCAGACGCTTTAAAGGTATGTACTTTCTTTGAGAGTTGTTTTTCACGATACTGTAACCCGATATCAATCATCTTCTGACTGTTATCGCTGGCGAAGACAATTCTTTCAGGGTTTTCAGTCAGTACCTTCCAAAAGCGTCCTGTTCCACAAGGTACATCGAGCACGCTAAGTGGATCACCCGCAATTTTTAAGGCTTTTCTGGCGATCTGCTGATCTCGCCAATTTGACAATTTTCTTGCTAAACCATCTGCATGCTTATAAAAGTAGGCTTTGGCATGAAGTTCATTATATTTTTCTGAAAATTCAAGTTGATTGGTATCCAGGTTTGACATCTATGACATGCTCACTCTGATAAGGAAAGGAAGTGGCATTGTCAGTCTTCATGCTTAAGGGAAACTTAAGTTTATTTAGATACATTAAAAAGCAAGAAAATGAATACTGTAGTGATTTTTCCTATCAACAATCTCGCTGAATAACCTCTTTAAAACATAACGTTATCCGTAAAGAGTCTGCTGATTTAATAACCACACACCTGAAAATAAAATCGGAAAATCATAATGAAAAAACATACTGAAGCTCATAAAACGCAACATGTTGGTTGGCTTCGTGCCGCAGTAATGGGGGCAAATGATGGCATTGTTTCTACAGCCAGCCTTATTGTGGGTGTAGCTGCGTCAGGTGCATCAACGGAGATCATCTTTATGACTGGCGTAGCAGGCTTGGTTGCCGGTGCCATGTCCATGGCGGCAGGAGAATATGTATCAGTTAGTTCTCAGGCTGATACTGAAAAAGCCGATATTGAGCGTGAACGCATGGAGTTAGCAACTGATCCGCTTCATGAGTACGAAGAATTGACCACGATTTACATTCATCGCGGTCTGGATAAATCGCTTGCTCAACG
>NZ_DCSO01000030.1:1692-3820 GCF_002325665.1 Methylophaga sp. UBA1464 | reverse complement strand
AAGATGCGTTAGTTGCTCATACTCGAGATGAGCTTGGCATATCAGAAGACTTCACCGCAAAACCAGTCCAGGCAGCATTTTCATCCGCGGCTACCTTTACGGTTGGCGCGTTATTACCCTTGATGGTGGTGCTTTTGGTCTCAAGTAATCGATTGATAATAAGTGTTTCCATCAGTGCTTTAATAGCATTAGCGATTTTGGGCGCATTATCAGCAATGATTGGGGGAGCATCCGTTACAAAAGCCGTCTCACGTGTTGTGTTTTGGGGGGCATTGGCAATGGGACTGACGGCTTTGGTTGGTCATTTTTTTGGAGTTTGAGATCCTTCTGGGACGCGATTCTTAAGCTGTCCTGCCGAAAAAAAACCTTAAAGTGGATTAGGGATTTCCTTTTCTTTTTGTTGGAAAACCACTGTGACTACTGTTCCGTGACCAAGGGTGCTATCTAAGTTAATAGTCCAGTGCAATCGATCACATATCCTTTTGACGAGATTTAGTCCCAGCCCTGTTCCACCAACCTTGGTACTGTAACTACGTTCAAACACCTGAGTTAGCTTGTCAGCTGGGATACCTTCACCCGTGTCGCTGATCGAAAATTCATTGTCGCTAATGTGAATCCGTATGATTCCTCCCTGAGTATGCTCGATAGCATTTCGCAGTAGATTGCTAACGGTTATCAGCACCAGATTAACGGGCAGAAATAATTGTGGTGAACCCAAATAATTACGTTCAATCAACAATGATTGGTCAGCGATCTGTCCGGCATAATCTTCCAGACATTGCTCTACCAGAGCCGCGAGGTCTATTGAGCTGTCCTGATAGATCTGGCTGCTTTCTTCGCGTGATAAAAGAAGCGTCGCTTCGATGAAGGCAAGCATTTCTGTACAGGCTCGGTTTATACGTTCCAACGCTCGCTGCGATGCCGGGCTATGAGTATCGGCCGAGAGTACATCCAGGGCGCCCATCATCACGGTCAGCGGCGTACGTAGCTCGTGACTAGCCGCAGCAGTAAACGAGCGTTCCCTCTCGACAAATTTCTCCAAACGTTCCTGATATTTATCAAACGAAGATGCAATCTGACCGATCTCCGTGCCGACATAATCATCAGCAATACGTAAGCCGGTTTGTCCCGGCTCAATATCGGTGAGTCGCCGCGACAGATTCTGCACCGGTGCCAATATAGCCCGTGTAGCACTCAAACCCATGGCAATTGCCACGATCAATACCAGAAAAAGGCCATAGAGAAGCATACGTAATACAGCATGTTCCTGTGCTTCCCATTCGGTAATATCGTAGGTCAAATAAACAGGACTCCCATTCCATTCGCCCACTTCAACCTGATAAACCGAACCTCCCATCGAGACCGTGTGATGTGATCCTGGCTCCAACTCAGCGAACTCTGGGGCAATATTTGTGTTTTTACCACCAATAAGAAATTCCCAGCCGGTGAATAATGCATTTTCATGATAAGTGCCATCATCCAGTTGCGCCGTTAGCACCCGCAACTGCTCAGCGACCATGTCACCGAAAACTCTTGCCTCCAGTTGTGACTTGATGAGCAACACGCCTCCTGCAAACAAAAAACTAGTGACGCTGACGATGAGTACAAGTGCAGTGAGTATTCGAAATTTAAGGGATGCTTTAGAATTCATGGAAGTGATGGCTCGGCAACCAGTCGGTAGCCCGCTCCATGAATAGTGTGAATCAGTTTGGTGGCGAACGGTTTATCAACCACATTGCGCAGGCTATAGATATGCATGCGCAACACATCATTATCGGGCAGCATATCTCCCCAGATGTGCTGCTCCAGTTCTTCACGGGTGACAACACGATGCGTATTTCTCATCAACAGCTCCAGCACTTTGCGTTGCACTGGATTGAGTTCCAACAGCTGACCAGCTCTTGTAGCAGCAAGAGTCTGGGGATCGTAGTGTAAATCGCCCACTATCAATGTCCGTGGTGTGTGAGAGCTGCCACGTTTTATGAGTGCCTGCAGCCGCACTTCGAGCTCCTTCACGGAAAAAGGTTTCACAAGATAATCATCGGCCCCCGCCTGAAATCCCTCTAATTTATCGTCAAGCTGATCACGCGCTGTCAGCATCAGCACCGGCACATCGTTGCTGCCTTCA
>NZ_DCSO01000030.1:0-1576 GCF_002325665.1 Methylophaga sp. UBA1464 | reverse complement strand
TCAAGGACAATCACGTCATAACGCTCGCTCAGCGCGAGCTTCAAACCATGTGGTCCAGTCGCAGCAAAATCGAGCACATGCCCCTTGGGCTCCAGATAGTCAGCAATGTTTGCTGCGATGTCGCGATTGTCTTCGATTACCAGCACTTTCACTGCCACCTCCTTACACCAATCAATAACTTTGTCAGTGTCAATCGGCCCATGTCAAAAAAAAGTCAACTCAACGGGTTGACAATTTATTTACAACTTCTGACTTAGGCTGACGTAAAAGCTTTCACCCTATCCCAACTGATAAAGGGAAACTTTACAAAGTGAAAAAAACACACATACAACGCCTTACAACCCTAACCATTTTAGTTGCGTTCTTGGCCACGCCAAATCTCCACGCTCAGGAACTCGATCATGCACCACTTATCACGACTCAAGATTTAAATTTTACTACCCTGCTGGAACAGACGTTGGCACATGCCCCTGAAGCTTTGGAAACCGAAGTACGGACAGAGCAGGCGCAGGCCATGGTAGATGTTGGTGAAAGCTGGATTGCTGGCCGGCCAAGCGCGCAACTAGACTATATCGACGATCAAATGCTCAGTAACCTCGGTGAACGCGAGCTCACTTATGGCATCACTTTACCCCTGTGGCGATCTGGTGAGAGGAACACCATGCAAGCCCGGGGACAACAATACAATGTCCAGGTAGCAGCGTGGCAAGAAGCTTTTACTCTGACGATGGCAGGACGACTACGCCAGGTACTGGCAGACATGCAGGATGCAGATTCTCTGTTGGCAACAGAACAACACGCTACAGCAGATGCCCGGCAATTACTGTCAATTGCTGAGTCCTTGCACTCTGCGGGCGAAACTGCACGGCGTGATGTTTTGCAGGCTCAAACATTGCTGCTGGCCCAGCAACGAAATGAACTGGCAGCAGAGGCAGCCCGTGTTGATGCTGAACGTAAATACCAGATGCTGACTGGTCTGAATATCCGACCAGAAAAGCCGCATATCGAAACCCTTCAAACGACTGAAGAGGTTAGCCCAGAACATCCTCTATTGCGACTGTTAAGAAGCGATATCGATCTGGCAGCCGCCGAAATCAACAAGACAGAATTGGAGGCACTAGGTAACCCCACTATCAGCATTGGCTCACGTCGACAAAGAGCGGGTAATCAGAACGATTATCAAGATGCCTTGGCACTCTCAGTAACCATCCCCTTTGGTGGTCGCGCTCATGTCAATGCATCCACCAGTTCGGCGCGCCGCAATAAGGTCGACGCTGATGTGCGCTACCTCAATACTTACCGTGAATTGAACCTGCAACTTCACGAAGTTGCACACGAGCTTTTCACCTTGAATGAATCTCTGCCACTCAGCAAGGAGCAGGCCCAGCTGGCACGTCAGCAGTGGGAGATGGCAAAAACCGCTTTCGTTTCCGGCGAGACCGATATAAGTCAGGTAGTCATCGCCTTGCAGCAGAAGCGCCGGAGCGCCCGTGATCTTGAAGTGATTACTCTGCGACAAACCCGCCTGATTACTGAATTTAACCAAATCGTTGGAGTCCTGCCATGAGCTTTTTTT
>NZ_DCSO01000043.1:10887-11412 GCF_002325665.1 Methylophaga sp. UBA1464 | reverse complement strand
CCGTCTTCGCTTTCCCATGCCATTGCTGATGAAGTCGCTAAAACTGTTGTGGCAGCAAGACACATTGCTGAGAGCGTTTTGAATTTCATGTATATCTCCTCGTTTGAATTGTTTTAGTCTTTTTTGAATCCGATGCGTTGATTTTTTACAACACCGTGTATTCAGACTGCCACAACTAACGCAGTTTACATGCCAGTTTTAAAAAGTATTTATTATTCAATTAGATATGGTAATTTGCGGCAAATCTTTCATTACTGAAAGGGTTATTTTGGTGCGACCATGAAAATCCCACGCCCAAAATTGGTGCAAAATTCTGTTAATGAAGATTCATAGCGGGCTTGTTATGATGCGTGCACCAAAGTCTATGAGAACAAAATATGAATTATCCGCAGATTGATCCTGTTGCGCTTGAGCTCGGACCATTGGCCATTCATTGGTATGGTTTGATGTATCTGTTTGGTTTTGTCGCGGCCTGGATGTTAGCCAGATGGAGAGCGAATGATTATGGCTGGGAAAAATCTCAGG
>NZ_DCSO01000043.1:9852-10810 GCF_002325665.1 Methylophaga sp. UBA1464 | reverse complement strand
CAATCTCAGGTAGAAGATTTGCTTTTTTATGGCGCGATCGGGGTGATCCTGGGTGGCAGGATTGGTTACGCCTTATTCTATGATTTACTCAATGTTATTAATAATCCACTGAACCTGTTTAAAGTCTGGCAGGGAGGCATGTCTTTTCATGGAGGTTTGTTAGGAGTTTTGATAGCCATCTGGCTATTTGGTCGAAAATCCGGAAAATCTTTTTTTGAAATCAGTGACTTTGTTGCACCATTAGTACCGTTAGGCTTATTTTTTGGGCGGATAGGTAATTTTATTAACGGGGAATTATGGGGCAGAGTATCGGATGTCCCCTGGGCAATGGTGTTTCCAACAGGAGGACCGCTGGCTCGGCATCCTTCACAGCTCTATCAGGCATTGTTGGAAGGTTTGTTGCTATTCGTTATTTTGTGGTGGTTTTCGGCCAAAACGCGTCCACGGGCGGCAGTATCAGGTCTGTTTTTATTAGGATATGGCAGTTTCCGCTTTGCAGCAGAATTTTTCCGGGTGCCCGATCCACAATACGGCTATCTGGCGTTTGACTGGTTTACTATGGGGCAGCTGTTATGTGTTCCGATGATCATAGCCGGATTGGTTATGATGTTTTGGGCTTATCAACGATCTAATCCAGCAAAATCATCAACCAGGTAGCAGCACTCAATAACAAAGTCAGTAACACAGCAAGCGATCCATAGTCCTTGGCTCGGCCAGACAGTTTGTGTACATCGGTGCTTACCCGATCAACAACACACTCAATGGCCGAGTTAAGTGCTTCAACAATCAGTACAGCCACTAATGAGGCAATCATCAACAGTCTTTCCGCGGGTGTAACATCAAGAAAAAAACTGACGATTCCCAGCAGTAACAGCAAAATAAATTCCTGCCGGAAGGCAGATTCATAACGAATTCCGGCATACAGTCCTTGTAACGAATAGACTAAAGCAAACATTAA
>NZ_DCSO01000043.1:7152-9818 GCF_002325665.1 Methylophaga sp. UBA1464 | reverse complement strand
ACATTAACCTTTTTATGCCAGTGTTTTTTTCAATCATGAGATCTCTGCCGGATTGTGATAATCAAAATTAATGAAGATTCAGTCAGGCATTTTTGTCATAACTGAACCATAAATGATTGAAATATTAGGCAAAGATTATGACTGCCATGTTAAAATCTGCAGTCTTTTACAAGTTTTTTATCGCGGGTGAGTTATGCAGTATCAGGATCAATATGATGTGATAGTCGTTGGCGGTGGTCATGCCGGCACCGAAGCTGCGTTGGCGGCAGCTCGCCAGGGCGTAAAAACACTTCTGTTAACACAGAACATCGAAACATTAGGGCAGATGAGCTGTAACCCGGCGATTGGCGGGATCGGTAAAGGTCATTTAGTCAAAGAGATTGATGCATTGGGTGGCATCATGGCCAAAGCGGCTGATCTCGGCGGTATTCAGTTCAGAATTCTGAATGCCAGTAAAGGTCCGGCAGTGAGAGCTACTCGTGCCCAGGCCGATAGAATCCGTTATAAAGCCGCCATTCGTGCTGTGCTGGAGTCACAACCCAATCTCTATTTATTCCAGCAGGCTGTTGATGATTTGATCGTTGAAAACGGTCGCGTTGCCGGTGTTGTCACCCAGTCGGGTTTACGGTTTGGTGGTAAAGCCGTGGTACTCACTGTCGGTACGTTCCTCGGTGGTGTAATTCATATCGGTATGCAACGTCATCAAGGTGGTCGGGCGGGCGATCCTGCCTCTGTTGCATTGGCTGAACGTTTGCGTGCGTTACCTTTCCGCGTTGATCGTCTAAAAACTGGTACACCGCCCCGTATCGCCAGTAACAGTATTGATTATTCACAATTAGCCGAACAGCCGGGAGATAATCCGACACCAGTATTTTCATTTCTTGGCAAACGTGAACATCATCCGCAGCAGATTTCCTGTCATATCACCCATACCAATGAAAAAACGCATGAGGTGATTCGTAACAATTTGGATCGTTCACCAATGTACAGTGGCGAGATCGAAGGCATTGGTCCACGTTACTGTCCATCAATTGAAGACAAAGTGGTGCGTTTTGCCGATCGTAACTCACACCAGATTTTCCTCGAACCCGAAGGGCTGGACTGTAATGAAGTCTATCCCAATGGTATTTCCACCAGCCTGCCGTTTGATGTGCAATATGAGATTGTGCGTTCAATGAAAGGTTTGGAAAATGCCCATATCACTCGTCCGGGTTACGCTATTGAATACGACTTTTTTGACCCACGTGATTTAACACCGTGGCTGGAAACCAAACACATGCCGGGCCTGTTCTTTGCCGGTCAGATTAATGGCACGACGGGTTATGAAGAAGCGGCTGCCCAGGGTTTGATCGCCGGTCTGAATGCCGGTTTGCAGACACGTGAACTTGAGCCCTGGTATCCACGTCGTGATGAGGCCTATATCGGCGTATTAATTGATGACCTGATTACTTCCGGCACCAAAGAGCCTTATCGTATGTTCACCAGTCGGGCAGAATATCGTCTGATGTTACGTGAGGATAATGCCGATTCCCGTCTGACGCCGATTGGTCGTCAGTTAGGTATTGTCGATGATGCGCGTTGGGCGGTATTCAGTGCCAAGCTGGAAGCGATTGAGTCTGAAAACAACCGTCTGAATACCACTCGGATCTCCCCGGAAAAGATAGATCAGCAACGAGCCATTTCAGTGTTGGGTGAGCCACTGGCCAAAAGTAGCACAGCGATTGAATTATTACGCCGTCCCAGTGTGGATTATCAAGGCTTGATGACCTTATTGAATGAAGAGCAATTGGTCGCAGATGATGTGGCCGAGCAGGTGATGATCCAGGTGAAATATGCCGGTTATATCAATCGCCAGCAGAATGAGGTCAACCGTCTGCAACGTAATGAAAGCACCATATTGCCAGCCGATCTGGATTATCACAATGTACGGGGTTTATCCAATGAAGTTCGTGAAAAACTGCAAAATGCCAAACCCCAGAGTTTAGGTCAGGCTGCCAGGATTTCCGGTGTCACGCCCGCTGCCGTCTCGTTGTTATTGGTGCATCTGAAACGTTCCGGATGGAGTGAAGCGAGCTGATGGGTTCAGATTTAAAAGCACAGCTCGATAAGGGCTGTGCTGAACTGCAATTACAACTTTCCGAAGAGCAAAAAACACAGCTACTGGATTATCTGGCACTGCTGCAAAAATGGAACAAGGTCTATAATCTGACCTCGGTGCGTGATCCGCAAACCATGTTGACGCGACATATCCTTGATAGTTTGTCATTAATTCCGTATCTGAACTGCACTAACCTGTTAGATGTTGGGAGTGGAGCAGGACTGCCCGGTATTCCAATTGCTATCTGTTTTCCGCAAATGTCAGTCACCCTGCTCGATAGCAATATCAAAAAAACACGTTTTTTACAGCAGGTGAAAGCCGAGCTGAAATTGAATAATGTGACGGTAATACATGGCAGAGTAGAACAAATAACTTTGCCAAAATTTGACGTTGTAACCGCTCGGGCATTTGCCACAATCGCTGAGATTATTGATTTAGCCGCGAGACACTGCGATGATGCTGGCAGCCTGGTTTTGATGAAAGGCGTCTATCCGGAACAAGAACTCGCAGCAATTAAAAGCGGTTTCAAACTGCAGGATATTGTCACGCTGAACGTACCGGGAGATCA